>NZ_QPFC01000323.1:0-7081 GCF_003427465.1 Nocardiopsis sp. TNDT3
GTGTGGGGGCTGGTCGTGGTCATGGCCGTGTTCCGGTCTTCCGTTCGGTCGCTGGTGTGTGGGTGCGCCCGCGCGGCTGGACGGGCAGTCCGCGCAGGTAGAGGCCGATGCCCTGGCGCCGGATGCGCAGCGCGCCGACCAGCGGCGCGAGGGGGTGGCGCAGCGCCCTGATCAGCAGGGACGCGGTGGTGGCGGGGCGTCGGACGCCGTGCACCGAGGCGGTGAGGGGCGGGCGCCCGTCGCGGTGCAGGGCGACGGTGAGCGCGAGGCGTTCACCGGGCTCGGGGAGGCTGAGGCGGTAGCGGCCGTCCCCCGCGTTGAACGGGGAGACGTACATGGCCTTGTCCGCCTCGGCCCGGCCGCGGCCGTCCACGTCCAGGACGTAGCGGTGGCGTTGGCCGTAGGTGTTGTGGACCTCGGCGACGACGCGGCTGAGGCGGCCGTCGCGGTGGTGGCACCAGTAGACGGTCAGGGGGTTGAACACGTGGCCCAGGACGCGGGCGTGGGCGAGCATGAGCACCCGGCCGCCGTCGAGGTCCACGCCGTGCTCGGCGAGGAGGGCGTCGATGTCGGCGCGCAGCTCCCGCGCCCAGGCGCCGGCGCGGTCGCGGCGCGCGGCACCGGCGCCGGTGCCGGCTGGGACGCAGGTGACGTTCGGGGCACCGGCTTCAGCGGAGGCGCGGGTGACGACCGGTGCGCGGTCGCCGTCCACGGCGTGGTCCTTCGCGCGGAACCCGGCCAGGACGCTCAGCGGCCAGCGCGGGCGCGGCGGGTCGTCCAGGTCCACCAGCCAGTAGTAGGTGCCGTAGGCGAAGGCGTTGCGGACGGGTTCGGAGCGGACGTGGCGGACGGTGGCCTCGTACAGCGCGGGCGCCGGGGAGGGCGTCACCAGTGCACCCCCAGGCTCGCGGCGGCCCGGACGCCCGAGCGGCACCCGTCCTCGTGGAAGCCCCACCCGTGGTGGGCCCCGGCGAAGGCGACGACCCGGTCGCTGAGTTCGGGCAGCCGCCGCTGCGCGGCCAGGGAGGCGGGGGTGTAGACGGGGTGCGCGTAGTCCATGGCGGCCACGACCCGGTCGGGGTCGACCTCGTCGGCTCCGTTGAGGGTGACCACGTACTGCTCGTCGGCGTCCAGGCGCTGGAGGCGGTTCATGTGGTAGCTCACGCGCACGGGCCCGGTGTCGGGCTCGCAGGAGGCCAGGCGGTGGTTCCAGCTGGCCCAGACGTCGCGGTCGGCGGGCAGGACGGAGGCGTCGGTGTGCAGCAGGGTGCGGTTGCGCGAGTAGCCGAAGGCGCCGAGGACCTCGCGCTCGGCGTCGGTGGGGTCGGCGAGCAGGGCGAGGGCCTGGTCGGCGTGGGTGGCCACGACCGCGGCGTCGAAGTCCAGGGCCTCTCCCCCGGCGCGCAGGCGCACCCCCTGTGCCGTACGGGCCAGCGAGGTGACCGGGGTTGCGGTGCGCACCGCGTGCAGGTTCTTGGCGACGCGCTCGACGTAGGAGTGCGAGCCGCCGGTGACGGTGCGCCAGCGGGGCGAGCCCCACACGCTGAGCATGCCGTGGTTGGCCAGGAAGGAGAACAGGTAGCGGGCGGGGTAGTCGGTGGCGGTGCCGGGCGGGCAGGACCACACCGCCGACACCAGCGGGAGCAGGAAGTGCGCGACCGTGTAGGGCGTGAACCGGTGGTGGCGGACGAAGGCTCCGAGGGTGGGCTCGGCCGCGCCGGGGGGCGGGGTCGCGGCGAGCAGGCGCCGGGCGGCCCGGTGGAAGCGGGGGATCTCGGTGAGCATGCGCAGGTAGGCGGGGCTGCGCCGGGACCGGTTGGGGAGCATGGCCCGCACGCCGCGCGCGCCCGCGTACTCCAGGCCGCAGCCCCGGCAGCTGACCGACATGCTCATCTCGGTGGGCTGGGTGGACACGCCGAGTTCGTCGAACAGGCGCAGCAGGTGGGGGTAGGTGCGCCTGTTGTGCACGATGAAGCCGCTGTCGACCCGCATCTCGCCGCCCGGTCCGCCGTCGATCCGGTGGGTGTGGGCGTGCCCGCCCAGGCGGTCGTCGGCCTCGAACAGGGTGACGTCGTCGTCCCGGTGCAGGACGTGCGCCGCCGTCAGTCCGGAGACGCCGGAGCCGATGACCGCGACCCTGCGCCGGTGGAGGGTGTGCTGCCCTGTACCCAATGCGTCCTCTTCACTTCCGGGGTCTGTGTGGCGGAAGTGATTCGGTACCGGGAACCAGGCGGATTGGTCCGCATCATCACGAAAAGGTCTCGAAAGCGAAGGAGCCGGGGCGGGGACGGTCGCGCCGTACGGCACCGCGCGGATCGCGCTTCCGGCGACCGCGTCCCACCGAAACCAACATCGTGTGTGATGTCATCAACACACTGAAGGCTCTCCTGCGGGCGCGCCCTTATGGACATCTGACGGCGCTTTGCCCAATCTGGGGCAATGAGCCTTATGAGTCGACTCCAACGGGCTGACAAGAAGGTCTACGACCACGTGACGGGGTTGGGACCCGCGTCCCTGGACGCCTACACCCCCAAGTTCGTGCAGGCGACGGACAACATGGCGCCGTGGTTCCTCATGTCGGCCACCCTCGCCGCCACCGGCGGCCCCAGGCTGCGGCGCACCGCCCTGCGCGCCATCCTGGCCGCGGGCACCGCCAACCTGGTCTCGGCGGGGATCAAGCAGATCTCGGGGCGCACCCGCCCGGACAACTCGGCCGTCCCGGCCGCGCGCAGCCCCTACCGCTCCTACCCGAGCACCTCCTTCCCCTCCGGGCACACCGCCGCGGCCGCGGCCTACGCGGCCGGGGTCATGACCGACGCGCCCAAGCCGCTGGCCGGGCTGGTCGCCCTCCTGGCGGGCGGGGTGGCGTTCTCCCGCGTGCACAGCGGCGTCCACTACCCCGGCGACGTGCTCGCCGGAGTGGCCATCGGGTGCGGCGCGGCCCTGCTCGCCGGAACGGTGGTGCCGCCCCGGCCCGAACTGGTCTTCGGCGCGCGCACCGTCGCCGACGGGGAGACCGACGTGGACCGCGAGGGCGGCGGGGTGACGGTGGTGGTCAACCCGCGCTCGGCCTCGGGCACGGTGCCCGGGCTGACCGCGGCCGACGTCACGAGCAGGGTGGCGCGGGCGCTGCCCAAGGCGCGGATCATCCCGCTGTCGGCCGACGACGACGTGGTCGGGGTCATGGACCAGGCCGCGCGCACCAGCGAGGTGCTGGCGGTGGCGGGCGGCGACGGCACCGTCAACGCCGGGGCGCAGGCGGCGCTCGACCACGACCGCCCGCTGCTGGTGCTGCCGGACGGCACCCTCAACAACTTCGCCCGCACCCTGGGGCTGTCCTCGGTGGACATCGCGCTGCGGGCCTTCGACGACGGGCGGCTGGCCCGGGTGGACGTGGGCGAGGTGGACGGCCGGATCTTCCTCAACACGTCCTCCTTCGGCTCCTACCCGCGCATGGTGGACCGGCGCGACAAGTGGGCCGAGCGGATCGGCAAGTGGCCCGCGTTCGCGCTGGCCCTGTGGCAGGACCTGCGGGAGGTGAGCCCGATCTCCGCGGTCGTGGACGGCGAGCCCGCCAAGGTGTGGTGGGCGTTCGTGGGCAACTGCCAGTACCGCACGCACGGCCGGGTGCCCGCGCTGCGCGAGCAGCTGGACGACGGGCGGCTGGACGTGCGGGTGCTCACCGCGCGGGCGCCCTTCCCGAGGCTGCGCGCCGTCGCGGACGTGCTGCTGGGCAAGTTCGCGCACGGCGAGGGGTACTCCGAGCGGCTGACCACGGGGCTGACGCTGACCATCCCGGGCGAGCCCAGGCTGCTCGCCGTGGACGGCGAGGTCGTGGAGGGCTCGCGCACGGTGGTCTTCACCAAGCGGCACGCGGCCCTGCGGGTGTTCGTGCCCGCCGTCGAGACCGACCGGTGAACACCGCGAGCGGCGTCGGCACGACCGTCAGCGGCGGCACCGCCGCGGGCCGCGGGAGTGGTCCCTACCGGTGTCGCCGCCCAGCAGGAGGCTGAGCCCCGCCCCCAGCAGCCACGCGTCCTTGGACAGGGGCAGCCCCTGTTCGGTCGGGCGCAGGCTCTGGGGGCGCCGCATGCCCGGGGTGCGCAGGTACAGGCCGAGCAGCCCGGCGGCGAACGCGGTCAGGCCCGCGCCCGCGACACGGCTCGGGACGACGGGGATCAGCAGGGCGGCGCCCAGGGCGATCTCACCGGCCGACAGCAGCCGGGCGAAGGTGACGGGGTCCACGTCCTTGAGGAAGGGGTAGGTCCCCGCCGCCATCCCGTGCAGGCCCTGCGCGGCCTCCTCGTCGGCGCCGCGCTTCTCCAGCCCGGAGTTGAGGACGAACGCCCCCGTGATGACGCGCAGCGGCAGGTCGCGGGTGCTCAGGGGCAGGTTCATGTCGCTCCAACAGCTGGTCGGGTCCGTGGCGTGCCCGGTCGGCCGGTTCCGGCCCGGCCGCACCGACAACAGGTCTTTTCCGGTCGCCAAGAGTCAGGGAGATGTTACCGACCGCGAACAGCGCGGGCGGGCCGCGACCCGCCGGGCCGCCGGATCCGGGCGGCGTCAGCGGGCGCCGGACCGCTCCCCGGCGCCGAGGCGTTCGACGATGCGGACCAGGTCCCGCCAGGCCTGGGAGGTGTCGGGGCCTCCCTCGTGGGGCGCGCGGAACCAGTCGACGAACTCGACGACGTCGCGCAGGTCCCAGCGCAGCCGGTACAGGTCCAGCAGTGCGCGGTCGGGCTCGTGCCCGCTGACCTCGGCGTAGCGTTCCAGTTCGGCGGGGTCGTCGGTGACCAGCCACAGGTCGCGCTCGGGGGCGGCCAGGCCGACGGTGTCCCAGTCGACCAGCAGCGGGCGGTCGCCGCGCCACAGCAGGTTGCCGGGGTGGGGTTCGCCGTGGGTGAGGACCGCCGCCGCGTCCTCCAGGGCGGCCGCGCCGCGGTCGGACTCGGCCAGGCGCTCGCGCAGCGCCGGGGCGTGCTCGGCGAGCAGGTCGGCGGTGGGCCCGGCGTGGGGCCCCGCGTCGCCGACGGCGGCGGGGCGGTCCAGCAGCGCGGCGAGCCGGTCCTGGCCGGGGAGGCGGGTCTCCACGGCGGGCGCGTCGCCCGGTGCGCTGCGGTGCAGCTGGGCGAGGGTGTCCAGGAGCCGGGCCCGCCGGTCGGCGGACAGCTCCTGGCCGAAGTCTCCGGACTCGCCCTCCACGCGGGGGAAGACGCTGAGCGCGTACCCGTCGCCGACCGGGACGACGGTGTCCCCGCCCGGGGTGCGCAGGGGCGCGACGACGAAGCCGAGCCCCTCGTCGTCGTGCAGCCGGGCGGCGGTGTCCATGGCCCGGGTGAGGCGCCGCCGCACGGCGGCCGGGTCCGGGCCGAGGAAGGACTTGCGGGCGAGGTCGGCCACGGTGGTGAACCAGCGGCGGCCCGCGGTGTCGGTGACGCTCCAGTGGTGGTCGCCGAAACCCAGGGGGACGTGGTCGATCGAGGTCGCGTGGACGCCCCACGCCGCCAGCGCGTCGTGCAGGCGTGGTTCCAGGTTCGTCAGCCGTTCGCGC
This sequence comes from Nocardiopsis sp. TNDT3, assembly GCF_003427465.1. Classification (NCBI taxonomy): domain Bacteria; kingdom Bacillati; phylum Actinomycetota; class Actinomycetes; order Streptosporangiales; family Nocardiopsidaceae; genus Nocardiopsis; species Nocardiopsis sp. TNDT3. The sequence goes on from NZ_QPFC01000323.1 coordinate 5,552, forward strand.
ATGCGGCGAAACTACCAGCCGGTCCGCGCCGCGGCCGGGAATTTGCTCCCCGGGGACGCCCGTGTGGCTTCGGAGGCGTCCCCGGGGCGGATCAGTCCAGCGTGGTGCGGTGCAGGGACAGGTCCCGGGTCTCGCGGACCAGGGTGAGCACCACCAGGAGGCTGAGCGCGGCGACGCCGACGAGGTAGAACGCCGGGGTCAGGGCGCTGCCGGAGGTGGCGACCAGCCAGGTGGCCACGAACGGCGCCGTGCCTCCGAAGAGCACGTAGGCGGTGGTGTAGCCGACCGCCGACCCGCTGGCGCGCAGGTGGGCCGGGAACATCTCCACCATCATCGGCACGTTGGAGGTGCCGATCACCGCCACGAGCGCGGCCAGCGCCGAGGTGCCCAGCATCGCCCCGGCCAGCCCGGTGCCCATGAGCTGGAACGCGGGGTAGGTCAGCAGCACGAACCCGGCGCAGGCGGTCATCAGCATGGGGCGGCGCCCGAACCGGTCGCTGGCCCTGGCCATGAGCGGGCACATCAGCGTGTACGCCAGCATCGCGACCACGCTGGTGGTGAGCGCCTGGGTCTTGGTGTAGTCCAGCGACTCCGACATGTAGCTGATCATGTAGCTGCTCATGAAGTAGTAGCCGACGGCGTTGGTGATGCTGTAGCCGAAGAGCGTGAACATCTGGCGGCCGGAGACCCGGAAGGCCTCGCGCAGCGGGCTGCGGGTGGTGTTGTCCTCCCGGGCCATCTCGCGGAAGACGGGGGTGTCGTCGAGCCGGGAGCGCAGGTACAGGCCGATGGCGCCCAGCGGCCCGGCGATCAGGAACGGCACCCGCCAGCCCCACGACATCAGGGCCTCCTCGCTGAGGGTGCCGGTGAGCAGCACGCCCACGCCCGAGCCGACGACGGCGGCCACGCCCACGGTGATGGGGACGGCGCTGGCGTAGCGGGCGCGGCGGCCCTCGGGGGCGTACTCCATGATGAAGGAGGAGGCGCCGGTGTACTCGCCGCCGGTGGAGAAGCCCTGGACGGCGCGCATGAGCAGGAGCAGCAGGGGCGCGGCCAGGCCGATCGCGGCGTAGGTGGGCAGCAGGCCGATGGCGAGGGTGGCCCCGCTCATGCACAGCACGCTCAGCGCCAGGGCGCGGTTGCGGCCGATGCGGTCGCCGTAGTGGCCGAAGAACAGGGCGCCCAGGGGGCGGGCGATGAACCCCGCGGCGAAGATCGCCCAGGTCGCCAGCAGCGCGGCGGCGGGGTCGTAGTTGGGGAAGAACAGCACCGCGATGGTGGCCGACATGACGGCGTAGGCGCCGGAGTCGAACCACTCCACGAAGTTGCCGATGGCGGTGGCGACGGTGACGCGGCGGCGGACGCGGCCGATGTCCTCCGGCGGGGTCGCGGGGGCTTTGGGGTCGTTGAGCACCGTACCCGAACTCCTCTTTCTCACTGGTCCGGGCCTGGCCCGGATTCGATGGTAGGGGGGACAAGAGAGGGGGCGGCCCGCCGGGGTGGCCGGGCGCGGCCGGGGGGGGGGGGGGG
>NZ_QPFC01000324.1:0-2729 GCF_003427465.1 Nocardiopsis sp. TNDT3
GCGGTCGCGCGGCGCTGACGTCGCGCGACCGCCGCCCTGGCGCTCCGCGTGATCAACGTCCGCGCGACCGCGCGCGTGCGGGGCTCACCCGAGGCGGACCGGCCTTCCGGCCTGGCTCTTCGGCCCAGCTCTTCGGCCCAGCTCTTCGGTCCGGCCCTCCGGCCCGGCCCTTCGGTCTGATCTTTCGGAGGATCCCACGAGGCGCGGGCGCCGCCGGACCGGTCCGATCCCACCGACGGCGTTCCGATTCGCCTCCTTTTCACGCCCTCTCTTTCGGTCGGACATCCGCAGGGGCCATGATGTGCACGCCCGTCAACCCCCACTCCCCTCCGGAGAAGATGTGTCCCCCAACCGACCCGGACGCCTGGTCGCGTCCACGTCCGCCGCGGCGGCGGTGCTCCTGGGCCTCGGGCTCACGTCCGCGCCGTCCGCCCTCGCCGACACCGCCACCCCGGTGGTCAGCGAGGTCTACGGCGGAGGCGGCAACAGCGGCGCGGACCTGCGCCACGACTTCGTCGAACTGGGCAACCCCACCGGCGAGGCGTTCTCCCTCGACGGCTGGAGCGTGCAGTACCTGCCCGCCAACCCCAGGCCCGCCACCCAGGTGCAGGTCACGGCACTGAACGGCGAGATCGGCGCGGACGGGTACTACCTCGTGCGCCAGGCGGCGGGCGCCGGGGGCAGCACCGACCTCCCCGCCCCCGACGCCACCGGCGGCAGCAACATGTCCGCCACCTCCGGCACGGTCCTGCTCGTGCGGGGCACCGACCCCGTCACCTGCCGGACCGCCGCGGAGTGCACCGCGGACGCGTCCGTCGCCGACCTCGTCGGCTACGGGGACGCCGTCGTCCACGAGGGCGCGCCCGCGCCCCGGCTGGGCAACACCACCTCCGCCTCGCGCGACGACGCCCTCACCGACACCGGCGACAACGCGGCGGACTTCACGGCCGCGGCCCCCTCGCCCACCAACACCGCGGGCCAGACACCCGGCGGGGGCGGCACCGACCCCGAGGAGCCCGTCGAGCCCGGCGACCTGCGCGTCCACGACGTCCAGGGCACCACCCGGACCTCCCCCTACGCCGGACAGCAGGTCACGGGCCTGCCGGGCGTGGTCACGGCGGTCAACCCCTTCGGCGGCGCGCGGGGGTTCTGGTTCCAGGACACCGAGGGCGACGGCGACCCGCGCACCAGCGAGGGGCTGTTCGTCTTCACCGGGTCCACCACCCCGGACGTGGCCGTCGGCGACGAGGTCCTGGCCGCCGGACGGGTCAGCGAGTACAGCCCCGCCTCCGGTGCGCAGACCATCACCCAGCTCGACCAGGCCCGCTGGACCGTCCTGTCCTCGGGCAACGCCGTGCCCGACCCGGTCCTGCTCGACGAGGACGCCGTCCCCGAGGCGTACGCGCCCGAACCCGGCGGCGACGTCTCCGCGCTCGACCTGGAACCCGCGGAGTACGCCCTGGACTTCTGGGCCGCGCACGAGCACATGCTCGTCCGCGTGGAGGACGCGCCCGTCGTCGGCGCCACCGACGACTACTCCGCGCTCTGGGTGACCACCAAGCCCGGACAGAACCCCACCGTCAACGGCGGCACCCGCTACGGCTCCTACGGCGACCCCAACTCCGGACGGATCAAGGTCGAGTCGCTGCTGGACCGCGACCAGCACCCCTTCCCGGAGGCCAACGTGGGCGACACCCTCGCCGGGGTCACCGAGGGACCCCTCTACTACAGCCGGTTCGGCGGCTACCTCATCCGCGCCACCACCCTGGGCGGGCACGTGCGGGGCGGCCTGGAGCGCACCGCCGTCCGCGACGCGCGGCGCCACGAGGTCAGCGTCGCCACCTACAACGTCGAGAACCTCGGCGGGCGCGACGACCAGGCCAGGTACGACGCGCTGGCGGCCGGGATCGTCGAGTCCCTGAACTCGCCCGACATCATCGGCCTGGAGGAGATCCAGGACAACACCGGCCCGACCGACGACGGCGTCGTGGACGCCGACGTCACCCTGGACCGGCTGGTGGAGGCCGTGGAGGAGCACGGCGGCCCCGCCTACGAGTGGCGGCAGATCAGCCCCGAGGACAAGCAGGACGGCGGCCAGCCCGGCGGCAACATCCGCAACGCGTTCCTGTTCGACCCCGAGCGCGTGCAGTTCGTCGACCGCGAGGGCGGCGACGCGACCACCGCCGTGGAGGTCGTGGAGGGCGGGCGCGGCGCCGAGCTGTCGGTGTCCCCGGGCCGGATCAGCCCGCGGGACGGGGCCTGGGACTCCAGCCGCAAGCCGCTGGTCGGCCACTTCCGCGCCCTGAACCGGGACGTCTACGTGGTCACCAACCACTTCAACTCCAAGGGCGGGGACGAGTCCCTGCACGGCGTCCACCAGCCGCCGCGGCGCACCAGCGAGGCCCAGCGCCACGCCCAGGCCGGGCTCGTGCGCGACTTCGCCGAGGAGCTGCTGGCCGTGGACCCCGAGGCCAACCTGGTGGTCATGGGCGATCTGAACGACTTCCAGTTCTCCCGGACCCTGGAGATCCTGACCGCCGACGGGCCGCTGCACAACCCGATGACGGACCTGCCCGTGGAGGAGCGCTACAACTACGTCTTCGACGGCAACTCCCAGGCGCTGGACCACATCCTGGTCAACCAGGCGCTCGCGGGCCGGGTCGAGTACGACATCGCGCGGATCAACTCCGAGTTCTCCGACCAGGTCAGCGACCACGACCCCCAGGTGC
>NZ_QPFC01000031.1:0-1052 GCF_003427465.1 Nocardiopsis sp. TNDT3
CACCCGTCGCCCTCCACCACCCTCAACGGACGGCCTTCGGCCGCAGCAACTCCCCAGCCCGACCTGGGCGCCCTGTGGGACCTGGCCGCCGAGGCCGGGGTCACCGTCTTCGGCACCAGCGCCGGGTTCCTCTCCTCCTGCATGAAGGAGGGCGTCCACCCCCGCCGGGGCCGCGACCTGTCCGCGCTCAAGGCCATCGGCTCCACCGGCTCGCCGCTCAGCCCCGAGGCCTTCTCCTGGGTCTACGAGGAGTTCGGCGAGGACCTGTGGCTGTTCTCCACCTCCGGCGGCACCGACGTGTGCAGCTGCCTGGTCGGCGGCACCCCGACCCTGCCCGTCCACGAGGGCGAGATCCAGTCCCGGGCCCTGGGCATGGCCGTGGCCTCCTGGGACCCCGACGGCAAGGAGCTGGTCAACGAGGTCGGCGAACTCGTCGTCACCGAGCCCGCCCCGTCCATGCCGCTGTTCCTGTGGGGCGACGACAGCGGCGAGCGGCTGCGCGAGAGCTACTTCTCCGTCTACCCGGGCGTCTGGCGGCACGGCGACTGGATCGCGATCACCGACCGCGGCACCGCGGTCATCTACGGCCGCTCCGACTCCACCATCAACCGCGGCGGCGTGCGCATGGGCACCAGCGAGATCTACCGCGCGGTCCTGGCTCTGGACGAGGTCGTCGACGCGCTGGTCGTGGACGTGCCCCAGGCCGACGGCTCCTCCCGGATCGAGCTGTTCACCGTGCTGCGGGAGGGCGCCGACCTGGAGGGCGACCTGCCCCGGGAGATCGCCCGCCGCATCCGCACCGACTGCTCGCCCCGCCACGTGCCCGACCGCGTCCGCGTCATCGGCGCGGTGCCCCGGACCCTGTCGGGCAAGGTCCTGGAGGTGCCGGTCAAGCGCATCCTCATGGGGGAGCGGCCCGACCGGGTCGCCAGCCGCGACTCACTGGCCAACCCCGAGGCGCTCGACTTCTTCAGCACCCTGGCCGGGGAGCGGGAGAACACGGGCTGACGGCGACCGCGCCGGGGCACGTGGCCGGTGACGGCCACGTGCCC
>NZ_QPFC01000325.1:0-6044 GCF_003427465.1 Nocardiopsis sp. TNDT3
GGGGGGGGGGGCCGTCGCCGTGCGGGACGGGGTCAGCGGCGGCCCACCGACTCCGCCTCGTTCCAGAACGCGGTCAGCGCGCTCGCGACGGTCTCGGGCGCCTCCACGTTGGGGGAGTGACCGGCGCCGGGCACCACGAGGCGCTTGGCGCCCAGCCGCTCGGCCATCCGGTCCTGCTCCTCCAGCGGCCAGGCTTCGTCGTTCTCGCCGTACAGGACCAGCTTGGGGACCTCCACCCGGGCCACCTCGTCCACGCGGTCCGGCGCGGACACCAGCTCCTCGGCCATGTGCATCAGGCCCACGGCGCTGCTCCTGAGCAGCCGCTCGCGCAGGAAGTCGCGGATCTCGGGCCGGGGGCTGCGGGCCCGCGCCACGGAGTCGAACTGCTCCTCCCACAGCTCGCGGAGCCGCTCGGCGGTGGGGTTGATGGACACGGCGGCGATGAGGGCGCTCGCCGTGTTCGCGCCCGGGCCGCTCAGGGCGCCGGGGCCCGAGCACAGGAGGGTGAGCGAGGCCAGCGGGGCCATCTCCACCAGCGCGGCCTCGCGGGAGACCAGCCCGCCGAAGGAGTGGCCCAGCAGATGGACGGGGCCGCCGTCACCGATCTGGTCCATGACCTCGGTGACCACCGCGCCCAGGGAGGGCAGGCCGTAGTCCGGTCTGCGCACGCCCGGGGGAGGGGAGAGGGATTCGGGGCCCGGCGACTCGTAGGTGCCGGGCAGGTCGATCGCGACCACCTCCCGCCCGGCCTGGGCCAGGCTCTGGAGGAGGGAGATGAAGTCCTCCTTGCTGCCGGTGAACCCGTGCACCAGGACAGCGGGGGCGAGTTCGGGGCCGCCGGAGGTGGGCAGCGCCCGCAGGGCGGCCACCGGACCGTACGACAGGTTCAGATCGGCGCGTCGCACGCCCGGTGGCAGGTCGAGGAACTGAGGTGTACTCACGTCGGGTCACCCTAGACGATCGCCGGCCCGGGCAGAGATAACCCGGGCCGTGGCCGACGGCCGGGACCGGCGCGGACGTCGGTCCCAGGGCCCCGCGAACGGGCGCGGGGCGCACGGCCGCGACGCCCGCCACGGGCGGGCGCCGGGAGGGGTCAGGTGTTCTCGGGGTCCCTGCGGACCGCGCCTCGGGTGCGGCGGCGGCGCCGTACCCTGCGCGCGCCCTCGTCGGAGGGGGCCGCGCCCTCGCGCGGCGCCTCCTGGGCGGCGGGCGTGCTCTCGGCCCTCCCGCCCGGGGCGGTCTCGACCCCGGCCGTGCCCTGGCCGCCGCGGGTGCGCCGACGCGAACGGTTGCGGCCGCGACCGCGCCCGCCCTCGTCACGGTCGCTCTCACCGCGTCCGCTCCCCGAGCGCGCGCCCTCGACGCGACCCCGGCCCCGCCGGCCGCCGCGCTCGCCGCGCGCCACTCCGGTGTCGCCGATGTCCTCGATCTCCTCGGCCTCCAGACCCGCGTGATCGTCGCGCCGGTCCTCGGCCAGCTTGCCCTTGGTCCCGGCCGGGATCCGCAGCGCCTCGAAGAAGTGCGGCGAGGTGGAGTAGGTCTCCTCCGGCTCGTGGAAGGGCAGTCCGAGGGCGCCGTTGATCAGCTTCCAGCGCGGCATCTCCTGCCAGTCCACGAAGGTGACGGCGGTGCCGCTGCGCCCGGCCCGGCCGGTGCGGCCGATGCGGTGCGTGTAGGTCTTCTCGTCCTCGGGGGTCTCGTAGTTGACCACGTGCGTGACGTCGTCCACGTCCAGTCCCCGGGCGGCCACGTCGGTGGCGACCAGGATGTTGATCTTGCCGTTGCGGAAGGCCCGCAGGGCCCGCTCGCGCTGGCTCTGCCCCAGGTCGCCGTGGACGGCCGCGACGGCGAACCCGCGCGCCTCCAGGTCGCCCGCCACCCGGTCGCAGGCCCGCTTGGTCTGGCAGAACACCATGCTCTGGCCGTGGTCGCTGGCCTGGAGCAGGCGGGCGAGCATCTCGATCTTGTCCATCTGGTGGGTGCGGAACGCGTGCTGCGTGATCTGCCCCGTGATGGCCGAGCCGTCGATCTCGTCGTCGTCGCTCGCGCGCACGTGCGTGGGACGGCGCAGGTACTTGCGCGACAGGGAGACGATCTCGCTCGGCATGGTGGCCGAGAAGAGCATGGTCTGGCGGTCGTCCGGGGTCCTGGTGAGGATGCGCTCGATGTCGGGCAGGAAGCCCAGGTCGAGCATCTTGTCGGCCTCGTCCAGCACCACCGCGGACACCCCGTCCAGGCGCAGGTGCTTCTGCTTCTCCAGGTCCAGCAGGCGGCCCGGGGTGCCGACGACGACGTCGGTGCCCTCCTTGAGCCCGTTGACCTGCGGCTCGTAGGAGCGGCCGCCGTAGACGGTCAGGATGCGGGTCCCGCTGCGCTTGCTGGCGGTGGTCAGGTCCGCGGCGACCTGGATGGCCAGCTCGCGGGTGGGGACCACGACCAGGGCGCGCGGCCGCTTGGGCGTTCCGGGGTCCTTCTGCGCCCGCTGGAGCAGGGGCAGGCCGAAGGCCAGGGTCTTACCGGTGCCGGTACGGGCCTGGCCGATGATGTCGCTGCCGCCCAGCGCGATCGGCAGGGCGAGTTCCTGGATGAGGAAGGGCTCGATGATCCCCTCGGCCTCCAGGGCGTCCGCGAGCTCGGTGCTCACACCGAGGTCGCGGAAGGTCGTCTTGGGTTTGGTGGTCTCTGCTGTGCTGCTCAGGGCTCAAGCCTCCATCTTGGCGGGCCGCAACGTTGGCGTGGCCGCGGCGGGATGCGGTCGCGGACGGCTCCTGGCCGCCGCGGGGGCGCGGCTCACCGGTCGTTCCTCTCGCGGAACGGTGCGGTGGCGCTGCCGTGAGGACCCGTGCGGCGCAGGGGTTGTCCGGCCGCGGATCGGGACCGTCCCCGCTCGGGACGGGGTGCATCCGTGGTTCGTCGTTGTTCCTCGCGCGGTCCGGGCCACCGTCGGTGGGGTCCGCGCCTGTGCGGGCGCCGCCTCCGCGGCGCCGGTACGTGGGAGATCCCGCGTGTGTGAGGGAGATGTCCGCGTCGGGCGCACACACCGGTCATCACGCAGAGTCTAGCTGGTGACTCGCCAGGTGGACATACCAGTTCACCGGGCTGTGGACGGCTTGGACCGTACCCGCTCCCGGCGTGTACAACCGTGCCTTCGGTCCGTTTAGTCCCCGGTTCGGCGCCCGGGCGGCCTGGCGATACCCTGACGGGCATGACCCACGGCCCCTCCGCCGAGCCCGGCGTGATCGACCTGCTCGGCCTGCTCGCCTACGCGGAGCTCGGCTCCTTCTTCCGCCTCGCCGACGACGCGGGCCTGGCCCCGTCGCTGCGCTCCAAGGGTCAGCTGGCCGCCCTCGCCGCCACCGAGCAGGCGCACTACCAGTCGCTGCGCGACCGGCTGGAGGAGCTGGGCGTCGTGCCCGAGGAGGCCATGGAGCCCTTCGTGGAGCCGCTGGACGCCTGGCACGACAGGACCGAGCCGCAGAGCTGGCTGGAGAGCCTGGTCAAGACCTACGTCGGCGAGGGCATCGCGGGGGACTTCTACCGCAAGGTCGCCGAGCTGGCCGACGAGGACACGCGCACCCTGGTCGAGGGCGTGCTGGCCGAGACCGACCGGGCCGAGTTCGTCTCCGCGACGGTGCGCGCCGCCGTGGAGGAGGACCCCAAGCTGGTCGGGCGCCTGTCCCTGTGGGCGCGCCGCCTGGTCGGCGAGGCGCTCAGCCAGGCGCAGGCGGTGGCGGTCTCGCGCCCCCGGCTCGCCGCGCTCCTGGCGGGGGACGGCGGACACGCCGCGGACGGCACGGGGCTCGGAGACCTCGCCGCGGTCAGCCGGATGTTCGCCTCGCTCACCGATCGCCACTCCGACCGCCTCAGGGCCATGGGGCTGACCGCCTGACCCGCTGTCGCGGCGGCCCGATTCCTTGCCCGTCCTTGACCGGGACCTGTGCGACCTTGGTCAAGCGCGGGTAATATCCAACACTTTCGTGACGATTCGTTGGGCACTGGCCGTAAAATCAGTGAAGTTTCCGTCTCCTGACCACGCGAGTAGGTACTTCCATGCCCAGTGGGACCTCCGTGCGCCATCCGCTGGCCGGACTCACCCGTGACTTCCACCGGATCGGCCCCCTAGGCGCCCCGATCGAGCCCTGGATGTGCGCTGAGCTGGACCAGCACGCCGCACAGGTGTGCGAAGGCATCACCTCCTCCGGCGGCGTGCTCAACGCCCGCACCCTGGGCACCTACCTGCACGGGTTCCTCGACGGCTGCCTCGAACGGGGCTGGGACTCCGAGGCGGTCGAGTACGACTGGGAGACACTGCGCATCCTCGCGATCTGCCGACTGGCCAAGGAGCGCGGTTTCGTCCGCTAGGTTTGGTGGCGTCCGCAGAACGGTGTGGTCCACAACCCGAGCTCCTCGTGGCCCCCGCCCCTGCCCGTTCTCCGGTGGAGACCCGTCATCGGGCGTACGCTGAAAAGTACCGGTGACTCCACAGCGGCCGACCACGGCCCGGCGCACCGCGGCAGAACCAGGGCCCTGCGGAATGCAACCTGGGACTGACGGTGTTATGTCGGTCCGGAAAACGGACCACAGACACCGTAACTTGCGGAGCGGCCCGCAGAGCCGCGAGAAAGGAAGGCGAATGAGGAGCGGTCGGCATGGGGCGGCGCGCCCACCGGTCGGCGTCCTGATCCAACAGGACCGCGTCGACTTCGCGCTTTTCGCACTGATCTTCGTCGTCGCGCTGGTGTCGATGGTCTTCACCGGGCCCGGGAACGCCGCTTTCTGGCTGGCCTTCCTCCCGATCATCGCCTCCGTCGTACTGACCTTCCGGCGGATCGAGCACCTCTCCCGCCTGGAGCTGCGCGACTCCGAATTCCTCTAGGAGGCGCCTCGCGGGCCGTTCGCACCGGCCCGCCGAGCGATCCTGACGGCACACGGCGAGGGCGGGGCCGCACGGCCCCGCCCTCGTCGCGTGTCCGCGCCCCGGCTACGGAGCGGGCGGCTCGCCGCCCGTGCCGCGCCGCGCGCTCTGGGAGGTCGCGCCCTCGCGCGGCTCCGTGCGCCCGGCGTCCGCGGGACGGCCCAGGGCCGCCTCGCGGCCGGCCCGGTAGCTGCCCTCCTCGCTCATGCGGTTGGTCTCGCGCTCGGCCACGTCCAGCCAGCGGGACCAGCGCGAGCGCATCGGCTCGATCATGCCGCCGCCCACGCCGACGACGAGGATGCCGCCGATCGTGGCCAGGACCGCGATCAGCACCGGCACGGTGACGGTCACCGCCACGCCCATCTGGTTCAGCGCCGCGATGACGCCGAGGGCCAGGATGAACACGCCCGCGGCGTTGGCCAGGAAGCGGCCGTAGGAGAGGCCGCCCAGCGCGCCGGAGACGATGTCGCGGACCGCCTTGGCGATCATCGCGGCCACCACCACGATCACCAGCGCGACGATGCCGCGCGGGATCCAGGCGATGACGTCGTTGAGCAGCGTGCTGATCGGGTTCGGTCCGAAGACGCTGAACGCGAGCGTGAACACGAACAGCAGCCCGACGTAGTAGATGATCTTTCCGCACAGCTCGCTGGCGCTCCACCGGCTGCGCTCGAAGTACTCGCCCACACCTCCGCGGTGCAGGGCGCGGTCCAGTCCGACGCCGTGCAGACCCTTGGCGACCGCCTTGCCCACCAGCCAGGCGATGATCCATCCCAGGACCAGGATCACCAGGAAGCCGATCAGCAGAGGCACGAAACTCGCCACCGCCTGCCAGGCCGTCGACAGGCCCTGACCCATGTCCATAACGTCTTCACCCCCAAATCGCTTGCTCCGCCGGGGCTTCGAAGCGAAGGACCGGGCGGATACGGCGAAGAGAAGTGCGTTACTTCTCATTCCGGCGATACCCGGAGGGCGGCAATTGAATCGCTTGTCCCACGCAAGCGGAGGTGATTACCTTTTTTTGGGACATTCCTTGCGCGGCGGTGGGAAGAAATTCCTTTTCCGTGTGCCGGGGCGCTTTCCGGGGAGCACCGGGAAAGGCGAGGGCCCCCGTGCGCGCACGGGGGCC
>NZ_QPFC01000326.1:0-9238 GCF_003427465.1 Nocardiopsis sp. TNDT3
GGCGAGGCGGTCGAGCACGCCCAGTTCGACCGCGGTGGCCACCGCCCGGGCCACCCACGGCCCGGTCATGAGCCGCAGCACCTCGCGCTCGGCGGATCCGTCCCCCGTCATCCCCACCTCCGTCAACAGGCTCTCAGAGCCAACCGTTGCGACGGAAGACAAGGTAGAGGCTCAGGCTCGTCAGCGCCATGAGGGCCAGGGACAGCGGCCAGCTGAACGCCCAGTGGTAGTCGCCGCCCGGGGAGATGTTCATGCCGTAGACGGAGGAGATGAGGGTGGGCACGACCAGGATGCCACCCCAGGAGGAGACCTTCTTCATCGCCTCGTTCTGCGCCTGGTCGATGAGGGCGCTGTTGACCGACATGATGTTCTGCAGCAGCTGGCGGAAGCCGTCCACGCGCTCGCGCACGGCGGCGACGTGGTCGGCGACGTCGCGCAGGCGGTGGTGCAGCTCGCCGCGCCGTTCGGCGGGGATGCGGAAGGGGTCCGCGGAGGCGAAGCCCTGGCGGCGCGCCGGGGGGCGGGGCCCCTCCGGTTCGACGAGGGCGTCGGCGAACGGCCGCGGGTCCGGTGGACCGGGGCGTTCGGGGTCGTGGGCCAGCGGCCCCATGAGCCTGTCCAGGACGGTTCCGAGGGGTTCGACGGCGCGGGAGAGCAGGATGACCTCGCGGGCGAGGCGGTAGGTGCGCCGGGAGGCCCGGGAGTCGCCGCCGAAGACCTGGTTCTCCACCTCGTCGATGTCGTCCTGGAGTTCGGAGACGACGGGCGCGTAGCCGTCCACGACCAGGTCCAGGACGGCGTGGACCACGGCCAGGGTCCCGTGTGCCAGGAGGCGGGGCTCGGCCTCCAGGAAGTCGCGGACGCTCTCGAAGTCCACCTGTTCGGTGTGGCCGATGGTGACCACGAAGTCCCGTCCCGCGAAGAGGTGGATCTCGTCGACCTCGACCGACTCGCGCACGGTGTCGTAGCGGGCCGGGCGCAGCACGAGGAAGAGCACGCCCCGGTAGACCTCGGCCTTGGGGCGCTGGTGGGCGACGATGGCGTCCTCCAGGGCCAGGGAGGGCAGGCCGAAGAGGCGGGCGACCTCGGTGAGCTGGTCGCGGGCGGGGGCGGTCATGCTGATCCAGGCCATGAGGCCCGGATCGCGCTCGGCGGCGCCGCGGGCCTCGGCGACGGTGTCGGCCTCGCGCTCGCGGCGCCCGTCGCGGTAGAGGACCGCGCGGACCGGGCCGGGCGAGCCGCGCTCGGGCAGCGCGGCCCTCCTGCGGCCCAGGTCCATGATGCGTTCCGGCGCGGAGTCGCTCATACGTGGTCTTCCCCTCCCGTGCGTGGTCGAACGGCGCGCTGTCCCGTCGGCACCGGACCGTCGGGTGAGCGCTCTCAGGAGGGACTGCCCCGAACGGGGCGGGGCAGTCCGGCCGGAGCCGTCCTCCACCGGGGAGGGCGCGGCGGTGCCGGGTCCCGGACGGGGATCCTCAGCCGCGCAGCCCCGAGGCGCGGACCGTGATGTTGAGCCGCCCGTCCAGTCCCAGGGCGGGCGGCGCGGTGCCGGGCCGGGTGCGGGGGACGCCGTGGTAGGCCATGCGGGAGGGGCCGCCGAAGACGAACAGGTCCCCGCTGCGCAGTTCGACGTCGGTGTGGGGGCGGTTGCGGGTCTCGGTGTTGCCGAAACGGAACACGCAGGTGTCGCCGAGGCTGAGGGAGACCACGGGTTCGCCGGAGAGCTCGTCGCGGTCCTGGTGCATGCCCATGCGCGCGTCGGCGTCGTAGAAGTTGACCAGGGCGACGTCGTAGGGGTCGGCGTCCGGACCGGGAGGGGCGCCGTAGGCGGCCTCCACGGCCCGGGCGGCCAGGTCGCCGAGCAGGTCGGGGAAGGGCTGGACGGGTGTGCCGTCGGGCAGGAGCCGGGCGTAGGAGTAGGCCTGCCGGTGCAGGGAGGGCCCGGGGCCCCGCCGCTCGGCGTGGGGGTTGGGCCCCGGTGACCAGTGCCAGCCCAGACTGACCATGCGCACGCTCATCACCCCGCCGCGCGGCATGGTGTGGCGGCGCATCCCGGCGGGCCCGCGCGCCCAGTCGCGGCAGCGCCGGACCAGGTCGGCCTGTTCCTCGGGGCCCAGCCAGCCGGGCACGTGCACGGCGCCGGGCGCCACCTGCGCGGGCGGGCGGTCGAACAGCGCGTCGCTCATGGGTCCCATGCTGCCCCGCGCGGGCGGCGGGCGCCAGCGCGGGGCGGAGCGGGTCAGCGGCGCAGGAGTTCGCGGACGTTGACCACGAGCAGCAGCACGACGATCACCGCGACGGGGACGGTGATGGCGATGCGCCAGTTGACCACGAACGCGGCCACGACCCCCACGACGAGTCCGACGACCACCGCGATGACCGCCAGCCCGATGAGGTACTGGACGAACTTGCGGCGGGCCACGGAGTCGACGGCGGCGAAGACCACGACCACGCCGATCATCGCGTAGAAGGTGTACTGCCCGTTCAGGACGAACATGGGCAGCGCGAGCGAGATCAGCAGGAGCGGGGTGCTCAGGGCCACCCACAGGTGCAGGAAGCGGGTGGAGCGCTGCGTCCCCGAGGAGTAGGGCAGGTGCGGGGCCTTGAGGTGCCCGGTGGGCGAGGGCACCAGCGGGGTGTCCGCGGCCAGGGCGCGCAGGTGGGTGTCGCGCTCGTCGGCGGTCAGCACGCGGGTCTCGTAGACCTCGCCCAGTTCCATCTCCAGGGCGGCGATGCGCTCGGCGTACTCGCGGGCGCGGGGCCGGGAGTGGGCCTCGCGCTCCAGGACGATGCGGGCCGAGTGGAGCTGGCGCAGGCGGTCGCGGCGGCTGATGACGTCGGCGTCCAGGGTGCGCAGCCGATCGTCCAGGGCGCGCACGTGGGCGCGCAGCTCGGCGCGGGCGGCGGGTTCGGTGGGGGCGACCTTCTGTAGGCCCACCCAGGCCAGCGGGTCGGCCCAGGAGCGGCGGATGGTGCCGTCGCGCTCGTAGCGCGGGCCGCTGGGGGCGCGCTCGCCGTCGAAGAAGTCGCCGGTGTCGCGTCCCCACAGGCCGCGGTACCCCGTCAGCCAGGGGGTGTCGTCGTCGATGAGGACGGCCGACCACTCGCGGTCGCCGCCGGGGCCCAGACGCATGCCGTCGCCGCGGGCGTAGTCGACGAAGGGGACGCCGATGCCGTGCCGGTTCAGGACGCTGTCGGCGCGGAAGATGCGGTGGGTGATCCACCGCCAGGCGCGCATGGGGCCGCGCAGGAAGGAGGGGTCGACCTGGATGAGGTAGTCGCCGGGGAGCATCTGGTGGGAGTGCGACCCCGCGCCGACGTAGACGATGGGGTGGTCGCCGTCCCGGTGCAGGTCGGGGTCGGCCCAGCTGCGGCGCAGGTCGTCGCCGTGGTACTCGTGCGAGGAGGCGCCCACCCAGACGGGGCGGGTGGTGCCGTCGGGGTTGTCCACGACGTAGACGGTGACGCGCTCCCAGTCGGCCTCGTGGTCGTTGACGCCGCCGTAGATGGTCCGCCAGTCGTTCATCGCGTAGAAGAACCAGTACTGGAGGATGGTGTAGCCGCCCTCGCGGGTGACGCGGCCGTAGTAGGTGACGCCGCCGTTGTCGACGCGCTCGCGGTAGCGGGTCACCGCGGCGAAGGTGAGGCCGCCGGGGACGGCCCCGCGGATGAGCAGGGAGAGCTTCATCAGGATGTCCAGGACCCGGCCCAGGACTCCGACGGCGGCCAGGCGGCCGCTCTTGGGGATGACGGTGCGGGCCACGCCCTTGTAGCGGCGGGCCTCCTCGCGCAGGGTCTCCTCCTGGACGAAGCGCAGGTGCTTGTGGCGTCCGGGCCACTCCGCCTCGGCCCGGCCGAGGCGGTCGAGGGTGAGTTCCCCGGCCGGGACGAGGCGGCGTTCGCCGCCGCCCGGCTCCTCGATCCACAGGCTGCAGTTGCGTACGTAGGCGTCCACGTCGGTGGGGAAGAAGAGCTCCCCCTTGGTGCACATGAGCACCGGTTCGTAGGCGCGGAGGAGTTCGAGATCAGATTTCGCGGCCATGGTTCGCACCAAGCTAGTGCATTCCGGAGACGCTCCGTACCGGCGCGGCGAAGTGACGCGAGTGACGGATGTCGCTTGTGGGACGGGGCTTGCGCGTGCGTCCCAGTCTCGCCTTCCAGAGAGTCAATCACTTGCCAAGTTGGAAAGTGAGTGCCATGCTGACAACAGGTTGAGCGAACGGAGAACGGCATGCGCAGGAACGAGGCGCTGGACGCGCTGGAGCGGGCGGAGACGGTGGGGACGCGGACGCGCTCGCGGGGCGGGTGGTACGCGGTCTACGGCGCGGTGTTCGGCGTCGCGACGCTGTCCCTGGTGCTGGTGGTGGGCCTGTTCCCCTCCCCGTGGGCCATCGCCGCCTCCACCGCCGGGTTCGGGGCGGCCATGGCGGTGATGACGGTGTTCGCCGTGCGCCAGCCGGTGCAGCCGCGGGGGTACGCGTCCCTGCACCTGTGGACGATGGGTGTGTGGGGCGTGCTGTACGCGGTCGCCCTCTTCGTCGGCATGTACGCCTTCCCCGGGGAGCCCGCCTGGTGGGTGCCCGCGGCCCTGGCCTGCGCTGCGCCGCCGCTGGCGGCGGCCCACGTGTCCCTGCGCCGGAGCAGGAGCGCCTGATGGAGCACCCCCGCGGCAGGCTGGACGAGGTGATCCACTCCCCCGTGCGCTTCTCGGTCGTGGCGGCGCTGGCCGCCGTGGACCGCGCGGAGTTCCGCTTCGTGCGCGACACCGTGGAGGTCTCGGACTCGGTGCTGTCCAAGCAGGTCACGGTGTTGGAGAACGCGGGCTACGTGAAGGTGCACAAGGCCGCGGTGGGGCGGCGCACCCGCACCTCCCTATCCTTGACCGCTGAGGGGCGGGCCGCCTTCGACCAGCACGTCCGGGCGCTGCGCGAGATCGCCTCGGGAACCCACGTCCGCGTCCCCGAGTCCGAGTGACCGCGGTCCCCTCAGACCGCCCGGCCCGACGCCGCGCCGATCTCCTCCGGCCGTGCTCCCTCCTCGGGCCGGTGCGGGTCGGCGGCGGTGGCCGCCGCCAGGTCGGGCACGGCGGGGCGGCGGGAGCCGTCGCCCCGGGCCGCGCCGGCTCCCGCGACCACCACCAGCACCATGCCGACGACCTGGACCAGGGCGGGCGCCTGGCCGATGACCACCAGGCCCATCACCAGGGCGACCGCCGGTTCCAGACTGGAGAAGGTGCTGTAGGCGGTGCGGCTCATCCGCTGGAGGGCCACCATCTCCAGCAGGAACGGCACCATGGGGAACAGCAGCGCGATGAGCAGGGTGAACAGCACCAGGTCCGGGTCGGGGGCGGCGACCAGGCCGGGGGCGCCCAGCGGCGCGCTGACCACCGCGCCCACGGTCATGGTCAGGGCCAGGCCGTGCACGGCGCCGAACCCGGCGCCCACCCGCTGGGTCAGCACGATGTAGCCCACCACGCAGACCGCGCCGGCCAGGGCGAAGCCGACCCCGACCAGGTCGAGTTCGCCCTGCCAGGGGCGGGTCAGGCAGAGCACGCCCGCGACCGCGGCGAGGATCCACACGAGTTCGCGGCGGCGGCGCATGGCGGCCACGGCCACCACGAGGGTGCCGAGGAACTCGATGGAGGTGGCGGTGCCGAGTTCGATCCGCGCCGTGGCCTCGGAGTAGAACAGCATCATCCCCGCGCTCGCTGTGCCCAGGATCACCACGGCGCCCAGTTCGCGCCGCGACGCCGCGCGCACCGCCCGCCACAGGGAGCGGCCGCCCAGGGCCAGCAGCAGGAGCGCGGCCCAGCTCAGCCGGAGCCAGGTGACGGTGGCGGGGCTGGCCTGGGCGAAGGCCGTGACGGCCAGCGCGCTGCCGGTGTGCAGGGTGAACATGCCGATGAGCAGCATGAGGGGCGCCGGGACCCCGAAGCGGGCACGGCGGAGCGAGGGAGCGAGAGAGCGGATCACCCGACCATTGCACCGACGTGGTCCGTTTCTGTCCACGGACCATTGGTTGATGGATCGTGTAGTTCCGGTGGACGGTCGGGTAGCTTCTGTGGATGGACTTCACCCGGTTGCGCCTGCTGGTCGAACTGGAGCGGCTGGGCACGATGGCCGCCGTGTCCGAGGTCACGGGCATGAGCACGTCGGCGGTCTCCAAGCACTTCGCCGTCCTGGAGCGGGAGGCGGGCGTGCCGCTGATCGCGCCCGACGGGCGGCGGGTGCGCCTGACCCCGGCCGGGCGGCGGCTGGCCGAGCACGCGGTGGGCATCCTGGCGCGGGTGGAGGCGGCGCGGGCGGAGTTCGACGGCGAGGGCGAGCCGGTCGGCCGCGTCGACCTGGTGATGTACACCACGGCGGCGCCCCTGGTGCTGCCCGCGCTGCGCCGTCTGCGGCGCGACCACCCCGGGATCGACGTCCACCTGACCGAGCACGAGTCCGAGCACGCGCTGGAGCTGCTCCAGGACGGGCGGGCGGACCTGGGGGTGGTGTACCAGTACAGCCTGCTTCCCCGGGATTTTCCGGGGACGCTGACGGTGCACCCGATCGGGAGTGAGGACCTGCTGCTCGCCCAGCCCTCGGAGGGCGCCGACAGCCGCACCCTGACCCGGCGGCGGCTGCGGGAGCTGGCGGAGGCGGCGTGGATCGTCAGCCCCTACCGGCGCGACGAGGAGGCGCTGGTGCAGCGCATGTGCGCCGAGGCCGGGTTCACGCCGCGCGTCGTCCACCGCATCGACAACCTGGAACTGTTCGAGCAGCTGGCGGCGGAGGGTCTGGGGGTGGGCGTGGTGCCGCGGTTGTCGGCGGTGACCCGGCGCGGGGTGGCACACGCGCCCCTGGGCGAACTCGGCGGGGTCCGCCGCGTCCACCTGGCGGGCCGCACCGGCGGATGGGCGTGGAAGCCCATCCGCCTGGTGGCGGAGTACCTGCGCGAGTCGGCCGCGGGCGTGCTGGCCGGGTAGGGCGGGGCCCGGCGAGCCGGGACGGAGCGCGGCGTCCGGACGGGACGGGTGGCCGGGCGGGGCGGAGCCTCAGCCCGCGATGGCGAAGGGCCCCACCGACGGCACGGGGACCTTGCTGGCGGCCTCGCGCATGGCGGTGAGCAGGGGTTCGGGCGAGGCGCCCGCGCGGGAGAGGGCGACGATGTGCCGGCGCGCGCTCTCGCGCACGCCCCGCACCACGATCCGCGGCGTGCTCAGGCCGGTCCAGGCCAGGCGCGGCATCAGGGCGATGCCCAGCCCCGCCTGCACCAGGGAGAACACGGCGCTGAAGTCGTCCACGGTGTGCACCACACGGGGCTGGAAGCCCACCTGGTGGGCGGCGCCGGAGACGCACTCGTGCCAGGCGGTGCCGGGCGCGGACAGGATCCAGTCCTCGTCGGCGAGGTCCTCGGCCAGGTGGAGGCTGGTGCGCGCGGCCAGCGGGTGCTGGTAGGGCAGGATCGCGTCGAACAGCTCGACCATGACCGGATCGACGCGAAAGTCCGGGTCGCCGCTGGCGGGCAGGTGGCCGGTGGACATGGTCAGGGCCATGTCCAGGCGGCCCGAGCGCACCATCTCGGCGCTGTGCTCGGGCTCGGCCTGGACGACCTGGAAGGACCAGTCCGGGTGGCTCGTGCGCAGGCGCGCCAGGGCCGGGGCGATGAGGTCGCTGATCCCGGTGGAGAAGGCGCCGATCCGGACGACGCCGCGGTCGCCCTCGGCGTATTCGGCCAGGTCGGCGCTGGCGCGCTCCATCTCCGCGAAGATGACGTGCGCGCGCTTGAGCAGGACCCGGGCCGCGCCGGTGAGCAGGAAACGGCGGCCGTTGCGTTCGACGAGGGGGACCCCGGCCTCCTTGGCCAGGGCGGCGAGCTGCTGGGAGACCGCCGACGGGGTGACGTTGAGCGCCTCCGCGGTCGCCGCCACCGTGTGGTGGTGGTCGAGTGCCTGGAGGAGCTGTAGCCGCCGAACGTCGATCATGGCCTCCAACTTATGGCAGCACGTACAGATTTCAGGGTGGTTTCGTACGCGTTGCGCAGGTTAGGGGCGTGATTCCATGCACATCGTCACCGGACTCCACGCTCAAAGAAAAAACAGATCTTCTTCTCTTTCAGCAATCTCTGACGCCTCTTTCTCCGTGTCGGGCACGTTACGGTCGATACGGACACGTACAGTCGGTGCCACAGCTCAACCACGGGTGAGACCCGGGGGGATCAGCACCCAATGCTGGTGGAACGGGTGAGAAAAAGATGCAAAATTCGCTGATGACCAAACCTCGACAGTCCGACGTCGGTGTGCTCAGCTTCCGCTACCTGGGAGCCCACGAGGTGGAGGAACTCGCGGACCTGTGGGGCGCCCTCCACCAGCAGCACACCCTGACGGCCCCGCACCTGGCGGACATCATCGGCCCTGTGAGCCTGGACGAGTCCTGGAGGCGCCGCCGCGCCCAGTACACGGCCTGGCTCTCCGACCCCGAGACCCTGGCGATCCTCGCCGAGAGCAACGGCGACCTGGCCGGGTACGCGATGGTCACCATCCGCGAGAACGCCCAGGGCAGCTGGGACCGCGGCGCGCGGGGCGCGGTGGTGCAGACCTTCGCCATCGACCCCGAGTACACCGGAAGCGGTGTGGCCTCCAAGCTGCTGGAGGAGGTGCGCCGCCAGCTCGCGGGCATGGGCGTGCGCGACATCGAGTTCTCCGCGCTGGCCACGGCCTCCGAGGACATCCGCTTCCTGGAGGAGGAGGGCTTCCGCCCCTTCGTGACCACGATGGTCTGCCGCGTGGACGCCTTCGGCGCCCACGACTAGCGTCGGCGGGAGCCCAAGCCCCCTTTCCGGCCTCCGGGACCGGGAAGGGGGCTTTCGTGTCAGCCCGCGCCCGCGGGCCGCGGTCGGCGGTCCGCCCGAGGGGCCGGCGCGGAACCGCCGGCGGCCGTCCACCCCCGGTGGAGCGCGGGTGCGCGGGTGCCCGGTCGCCGTGCCCGACACACCTCCGCGCCGCGCGGGGGCGAACCGCTACGCTCACCCCGTGGCCTCCGACTCCAACACCTGCAACTTCCCCGGCTGCGACCGGCCCGTGCCCCGTGCCTCCTCGCCCGGCCGTCCGCCGCAGTACTGCGACCTCCCCGAGCACACCCGCTGGCGCGCCTGGAAGGAACGCCAGCGCCAGACCCAGGAGGCCGAACGCCAGGAGGAGTTGGCCCGCGCCGCGCAGGAGCCCTCCGCCGCCGACTCCGCCGCGCCCTCCCCCCAC
>NZ_QPFC01000327.1:0-9954 GCF_003427465.1 Nocardiopsis sp. TNDT3
CTTCGGGGCCGGACGCTCCGCCCGGGCGCGCCCGGCTCCCCCGGGCCGCGTCCCCCGTCCGTCCGGCCCGGGGGAGGTTCCGGGCCGCGTCCCCCGGGGTCAGACCCCCGCGGTGGCCTGGCCCTGCATCCCCGACAGCAGCGCCCGCACGTCCCGCACGCACCCCCCGCAGCCCGTCGTGGCCCGGGTCCGTTCGGCGATGGCCTCGCGGGTGCGCGCTCCGTCCAGCCAGGCCTGTTCGATCTCGGTGCGGCTGACGGCGTTGCACCGGCACACCAGCGCATCGGCGGCCGCGCCGTCGGCCTGCTCCGCAGCGGCGGTCGGCAGCCCCTGGAGCAGCGCCAGCCGGTCGGCGGGCACCGGGGCGCCCGTGTCGTAGAGCTGGGCCAGGGTCGCGGCGGCCTCGGGGAAGCCCAGCAGCACCGCGCCCACCACCTTCTCCTCGCTCACCGACAGCTTGGCGTAGCGGCCGCCGTAGGGGTCGCTGATGGTCACCGTCTCCAGGCCGTCGGCGTCCTCCTCGTGCACCCGCCCGAACGCGGTCAGCTCGATCCCCTCCGCCTTGAGCCGGGTCAGCGGCCTGGCCCCGGAGTAGAGGGCGTGCGGTGCGGCGCCGGTCAGGCGCCGGGCCAGGACGGCGGCCTGCTCCCAGCCGGGCTGGATGAGTCCGGCTCCGCCGCCGGGGTGCTGGGCGCAGTCGCCGATGGCGTGCACGCGGGCGTCGGAGGTCGCGAGGCGGTCGTCCACGATGACGCCGTGCTCGACCTCGATACCGGCGTCCTTGGCCAGTTCGATGTTGCCGCGCACCCCGGCGGTGACCACCAGGGCGTCGCCGGGCAGCACGCGGCCGTCGTCCAGTTCCAGGCCGGTGCCCGGAACCCAGCGGGCGGCCACCCGCCAGGAGTGCACGGTCACGCCCAGGGCGGCGTAGCGTTCGGCCAGGATGCGCGCGGCGGGCTGGTCGATCTGGCGGCGCATGATCCAGGGCGAGGACTCCACCACCGACACGCGCATGCCGCGTCCGACCAGGCCGCGGGCGGCCTCCAGGCCCAGGACGCCCCCGCCCAGGACCACCACGGGGGCGCCCGGGCGGGCCAGGGCGAGCAGTCGTTGGCAGTCGTCCAGGTCGCGCAGGGCCGTCACCCCGTCGCCGGGCGCGCCGTCGGGTCCGGCGACCCCGGTGACCGGTGGGAAGGAGGCGCGCGCCCCGGTGGCCAGGACGAGTTCGTCGTAGGGCAGCGTGCTGCCGTCGTCCAGGGTGACGGTGCGCCGCTCGGTGTCCAGGGCGGTGGCGGTGGTGCCGGTGCGCACGGTGACGCCGGGGGTGTCGGGGACGGGCAGGCGGATCTGCTCGGGGGTGTAGTCCCCGGCGACCACGCCCGAGAGCAGGACCCGGTTGTAGGCGGGGTGGTGCTCGGCGCCGACCACGCTCACGCGGACCCGTTCTCCGTCGGGGTCCAGGCGTGCGGTCTCCTCGGCGAAGCGGGCGCCGACCATCCCGTTGCCCACGACCACGATCTGACGCGGGGACGCGCCCTGCACGGTGCTCAACTGCTGCCTCCTGGTGTGTGCGTGTCCTCGGGTTCCAGCCGCACCGCGCTCACCTTGAACTCGGGCATGCGGCTGGTGGGGTCCAGCGCCGGGTTCGTCAGGTTGTTGGCGGACTGGGCGCCCGCGTAGTGGAAGGGCAGGAACACCGTGTCCAGGCGTGCGGTGGGCACCAGCCGCACCCGGGCGCGCGTGTGGCCGCGCCGGGAGGTGACGCGGGCCCAGTCGCCCGCGGCGAGTCCGGCGCGCGCGGCGGTGTCGGGGTGCACCTCCACGTACGCCTCCGGTTCGGCCCGGGCCAGTTCGCCGACGCGGCGGGTCTGGGCGCCGGACTGGTAGTGGCCCATCAGCCGTCCGGTGGTCGCCACGAGGGGGTAGTCGGCGTCGGTGTCCTCGGCGGGCGGGCGGTGGGCGACCGGGACGAGGCGGGCGCGCCCGTCGGGGTGGGCGAAGGCGTCCAGGAACAGCCGGGGCGTGGGCGGTTCCTGCGCGCGCACGGGCCAGTGCAGGGCCTCGCCCGAGGCCAGGCGTTCGGGGGTGACGCCGGAGTAGTCGGCGGCTCCCCCGGCCGAGGCCCGGCCCAGTTCGGCCAGGACGGCGTCGGGGTCGGTGGGGAAGCGGTCGGCGGGCTGGCCCAGGCGCACCGCCAGCGCGGAGAGCACCTCCAGGTCGGTGCGCACCCCCTCGGGCGGGGCGGCGGCCCGGGTCCGGCGCAGGACGCGCCCCTCCAGGTTGGTCATGGTGCCGCCCTCCTCGGCCCACTGGGCCACGGGCAGCACGACGTCGGCCGTGGCGGCGGTCTCGGAGAGCACGAAGTCGGCGGCCACCAGCAGGTCCAGGGAGGCCAGGCGGGCGCGTACGCGCGCGGTGTCGGGGGCCGAGACCACGGGGTTGGATCCGAACAGCAGCATGGCGCGCGGTCCGCCGCCGCTGCCCAGGGCGTCGAGGAGTTCGAAGGCCGAGCGGCCCGGGCCGGGCAGGGCGTCGGGGTCCACGCCCCACACCCCGGCCACGTGGGCGCGGGCGGCGGGGTCGTCGATCCTGCGGTAGCCGGGGAGCTGGTCGGCCTTCTGGCCGTGTTCGCGCCCGCCCTGGCCGTTGCCCTGGCCGGTGATGCACCCGTACCCCGAGCCCCGGCGGCCGGGCAGGCCCAGCGCCAGGGCCAGGTTGATCCAGGCCGAGACGGTGTCGGTGCCCTTGGCGTGCTGTTCGGCGCCGCGTCCGGTCAGGACGTAGGCGGAGCGGTTGCGGGCGGCCCGGCCCAGCAGGTCGGCGGCGGCGCGGATGCGGGCGGCCGGGACCCCGGTGACCTGTTCGGTGCGTTCGGGCCACCAGGCGGCGGCGTGCTCCCATGCGGCCTCGAACCCGGTGGTGCGCTCGGTGAGGAACTCCTCGTCGCACCAGCCCTGGACGCGGGCGGCGTGCAGCAGCCCCAGGGCCAGGGCCAGGTCGGTGCCGGGGCGGGGGGCCAGGTGCATGCCGCCGTCGGAGAGCGCGACCTGGGCGGTGGCCGAGCGGCGGGGGTCGATGACGATGAGGGCGGGCGCGGACAGGTGGCCCATCATCGGCGGCATGGTCTCGGCCGGGTTGGCCCCGGCCAGCAGGACCACCTCGGCCTCGCCGACGTCGGTCAGCGGGAAGGGCATCCCCCGGTCCAGGCCGAAGGCCCGCGTGCCCCCGGCCGCGGCCGAGGACATGCAGAACCGGCCGTTGTAGTCGATCTGGGAGGTGCCCAGGGCCAGGCGGGCGAACTTGCCCAGGGTGTAGGACTTCTCGTTGGTCAGGCCGCCGCTGCCGAAGACCGCGACGGTGTCGGGGCCGGACTCGGCGCGCAGGGCCAGCAGGCGTTCGGCGACGTGGTCCAGGGCGGTGTCCCAGTCGGTCTCGACCAGGTCGGCGCCGCGGTCCTTGCGTACCAGGGGGCGGGTGAGGCGGTCGGGGACGGTGAGGACCTCGGCGGAGGTCCAGCCCTTGCGGCACAGTCCCCCGCGGTTGGTGGGGAAGGGTGCGGGGCGGGCGGCCAGGCGCCCGTCGGGGCCGGGCTCCAGGTGCATGGCGCACTGGAGCGCGCAGTAGGGGCAGTGCGTGGTGGTCATCGGTCGGCGCTCTCCACGCTGGCGGCGCCGACCGGGGCGGCGGCGGGGCGGCGCAGGTAGACCGCCCAGGTGACGGCGGCGCACACCAGGTAGAAGGCGCCGAAGACGACGAAGGCCGGGGCGGTGGAGCCGGTGGCGGCGAAGGACTCGCGGAAGGCGATGTTGACTCCCACCCCGCCCAGGGCGCCGACCGCGCCGATGAGGCCGAGCACGGAGGAGGCCACGCGCTTGGTGCGGGCCAGGGCCTGTTCCCGGGGTTCCCCGGCGGCGATGGCGTCCTCGGCGCGTGCGGCGTACAGGGAGGGGATCATCTTGTAGGTGGAGCCGTTGCCCAGGCCGGTGAGGACGAACATCACCGCGAACGCGCCGATGAACAGGGCCAGGTGGGCGGCCTGGACGGAGAGCACCAGGACGGCGGCGCAGGCGGCCATGGCCAGGAAGACCCACAGGGTGACGCGGGCCCCGCCCAGGGAGTCGGCCATCCTGCCGCCCACGGGGCGGATCAGGGAGCCGATGACCGGGCCGAGCACGGCGATCGCGGCGGACTGCACGGGCGCCAGCCCGAACTGGGACTGCAGCAGCAGGCCGAAGGCGAACCCGGTGCCGATGAAGGAGCCGAAGGTGCCCACGTACAGCAGCGACATGATCCAGAAGTGGCGGTCGCGGACGGCCGACAGCTGCGCGGAGACGTCGTTGCGCACGTGGACCAGGTTGTTCATGGCCCGGTACGCCCACCAGGCGGCCAGCAGGATCAGCGGTGCGTAGAACAGCGGGACCAGGTGTCCGGCGGAGGTGGTGAACAGGGCGATGACGGCCAGGCCCACGAGTTGGACGGTGGCCACGCCGATGTTGCCGCCGCCCGCGTTCAGGCCCAGCGCCCACCCCTTCTCCCGTTCGGGGAAGTAGGAGTTGATGTTGGCCATGGAGGAGGAGAAGTTGCCGCCGCCCACGCCCGCGGTGGCGGCCAGGACCAGCAGCAGCCAGAAGGGGGTGTCGGGGTCGCGGACCAGGAAGAAGGCGGCGACGGTGGGCACGGCCAGGGTCAGGGTGGAGATGACCGTCCAGTTGCGTCCGCCGAGGGCGGGCACGGCCAGGGTGTAGGGCACGCGCAGGATCGCGCCGACCAGGGTGACCACCGACAGGAGCAGGAACTTCTGCTCGGGGGTGGTGGAGAAGCCGTGCTCGGGGATCATGAAGAGCACGAGTACCGACCAGATGCTCCACACCGAGAAGCCGATGTGCTCGGAGGCGATGGAGGCCCACAGGTTGCGGCGGGCCACGCGTCGTCCGCCGCCGTTCCAGAACCCTTCGTCCTCGGGGTCCCAGGCGGAGATCCAGCTCTTACCGGTGCGCGGTGCGCGCGGGCCAGTCTGTGAGGCCACGGCCGTGCCTTCCTGCTCGACGGCTGCTGACGAAACCGAAGGTAGGGAGCCCGCGTTGCCTGGAGGTGTCCAGCCGTAACACGCGGGAAACAGTCGGCTCACCCGGAGCGCGCGGCCGCGGTGAGAAGCCCTGTCCTGCCTGGTGGGAGGGGGTAGGGGCGTTCACGGCGCGGCGGGCCTCCTTGCGGGCGTTGTGGTGCGGATCACCGCCGGCGGCGGGGCCGCCCGCAGGCGTTCCCGTCCCGGGGCTCCCGGGTGCGGCGGACCGCCGTGAGCGGGCGCCGCCCTCGGAAGGTACCGGACATTCGCGCCGCCGAGGGAACGGAAAGCGTGGGTTGTGGCCGGAATCCGACCGCTTTCCTTCCTAGCGTGGGGGCACTGGTGTCGAGCACGAGGAGTCCGTCATGCGTATCGCCGTGACCACGCCCACCGGCAACGTCGGCCGCCACGTGGTGGCCGGCCTGGTCCGCGCGGGTGTGCGCCCGCGGGTGCTGCTGCGCGACCCGGCCCGGTTGGACCCGGCATTGGCCGACTGGGTCGACCCGGTGGCCGTGGACCAGCGCGATGCGGACGCGGTCCTGGACGCGACCGCGGGCGTGGACGCGCTGTACTGGGTGAGCCCGCCGGTCCCGGCCGAGGACCCGGTCGCCGAGCACGCCCGGATGGGCGCGCACGCCGCCCGCGCCGTCACCGCCAACGGGATCTCCCGCGTCGTCTTCCAGAGCAGCGTCGGCGCGGAGAAGCGCGGCGGGGCCGGGGAGATCGACGGGCTGGCCCGCACCGAGCAGCTGCTGGAGGGCACCGGCGCGACCGTGGCGCACCTGCGGTGCGGCTTCTTCTTCACCAACCTGCTGATGGAGCTGGACGCCATCCGCTCCGGCACCGTCTCGGTGGTGCTGCCCGTGGACCGTCCGATGCCCTGGGTGGCGCCGCGCGACATCGCCGACACGGCCGTGGGCCTGCTGCTCAACCCCGATCTGGCGGGCCGGACCGTGCGGGCCGTGCACGGACCCGCCGACCTGAGCTGGGAGCGGGCCGCGGCCGTGGTCACCGAGGTGACGGGCCGCCGCGTGCGCGCCCAACGCGTTCCCGACGAGCGCATGCGCGAGGTGCTCGCGGGCGCGGGCCTGGGGCCGGGCTCCGTCGAGGCGGTCATGGGCATGTCCACCGGGCTGCGTGAGGACTTCACCCCCGAGCAGCCCCGTACCGCGGCGACCACGACGCCGACCACCCTGGCCGCCTGGTGCCAGGACGAGCTGCGGCCCCTGCTGTGACCGTCCCGGGGCCGCGCCCTCCCCTCCCGGTCACGGCGGAGGTTCGCGCACGACATCGGCGATGACCGCGGTGACGACCCTGTGGACGGCCTCTGGGCCGGGTGGTGTCCCCCCGCGGTCGGCGAAGAGCAGGTGTCCGGCTCCGATCAGCGTGGGTGCGAGTGTGTCGATGTCGGCCTCGTCCGCGAGGCGGCCCCGTTCGCGCTCGCGGGCGAGGTAGGCGGCGATTCCAGCGGCGGCCTCGGTCAGGAGCGGAACACCGGTCGGCGTGGTCCGGCGCAGCCGGGCGCGCAGGCCGTCCCGGGAGGTCACCAGGCCGACGATCGTCACGGCGACCGGCCCGAACAGGTCCGTTAGCGCGCCAGCGAGGTTGTCGGCGACGGTGCCGGTCCCCGCGCGGTCGCGCAGGGAGGCGGAGCAGGTCTCGACCCGGGCGATACGGTCGGCCACGAGTTCGGCGAGGAAGGCGTCGAAGTCGGCGAAGTGCCGGTGCAGGACGCCCTTGGCGCAGTCGGCCTCGTCGGTGACCGCCCGGCTGGTCAGCGCGCTCGGCCCGTCCCTGAGCAGGACGCGTTCCGCGGCATCGAACAGCCGCTCGCGCGCGTCGCGCATGGCCGTCCCTGTGGGCATAACCGTGTGTCCTCCGTCCGACTCGCCCGAGCCCGCCCGGTTGACGAGTGGGCACATGCCCACTATTAATGGGCACATGCCCACTCTACCACCGGAAGGGCCCCGGCCCTCCACGCACGAGCCCCACCGGCACCGACGGATGGCGGAGTCCTTCGGTGCGGACGCCGAACGCTACGACCGCGCCCGGCCCCGCTATCCCGACGCCCTGGTGGAGCGCGTCACCGACGCCGCACCCGGGCCCGACGTCGTCGACGTCGGCTGCGGTACCGGCATCGCCTCCCGGCAGTTCCAGGCGGCGGGCTGCCGCGTGCTGGGCGTGGACCCCGACGAGCGGATGGCCGAGCTGGCGCGTCGGCTCGGGGTCGGGGTGGAGGTGGCCGCTTGGGAGGACTGGGACCCGGACGGCCGGGAGTTCGACGCGGTCGTCGCCGCCCAGGCCTGGCACTGGACGGATCCGGTCGCGGGAGCGGCCAAGGCTGCCCGGGTGCTGCGCCCCGGCGGTGTGCTGGCGGCGTTCTGGAACGTGTTCGAGCTCCCGCCCGAGGTGGCGCAGGCCTTCGCCGACGTCTACCAGCGGGTGGTGCCCGACTCGCCGTTCGACCCGCGGGGGATGACGGCGCGGGGCCGGAGCGACTACACCGGACTGCTCTCCGGGGTGGCCGACGGTATCCGGGAGGCGGGCGGGTTCGGTGAGCCCGAGTGGTGGCGGTGGGACTGGGAGTGGTCCTACACCCGGGACGCGTGGCTGGACCAGATGCCCACCTTCGGCATCCTCACCTGGGTTCCGCCGGACCTCCAGGAGCGGGTGCTGGAAGGTGTCGGCGCCGCCGTCGACGGCATGGGAGGCGCGTTCACCATGCGGTACACGACGGTGGCGGTGGCCGCGTCCAGGACGGTGACCACGCCCTGACGGCGCGGCGCCCGCTCCCGCGGGCTGAATCCATGTCCCGGAAGCGGCTCGCAACGATCGGGCGCGGTTCCGCACTCTCACGCCGGGACTCCCTATTCTTCCCTCCTTGACGCGTGCGGACACCGCCCCGGGTGCCGTGCCCGGGGCGGTGCGGTGCTCAGGAGTCGGCGGCCGGGGCGCGCATGGCGTCGGCGATCCAGGAGTAGGGCAGCGTGTCCTCCTCGGGCGGGGTCCCGTTGACCGCCGCCACCAGGGACAGGTACCGGCCGTGGGTGTCGTCGTAGACGGGGTCCTCGGAGGCGGCGTCCTCCTCGGCGATCTGGCGCTCGATATCGGGGATCTGCCGGAACGCCTCGGCCATCCGGTCGCGGACCTCGCGGGTGAGCGAGGTGTCGGACACCCCCGCGGCCTCCTCCATGAAGCGCGTGATGGCCTCCTGGGCCCGGGGGGAGCGGGGGGACTCACCGTCGCGGTGCGCGGCCAGGACCTCCTTCATGAGCTCGGTCCCGCTCCCGTACATGAAGTCCTGGAACCGCGGGCTGGCGATGCTCCTGCCCACGTCCGTGGAGTAGGTGTCGCGCAGGTAGGTGCGGACCGCCTCGCGGAACTCCGGGTCCCGCACCAGGTCGGCCAGTTCGATCCACGCCTCCAGTTGGGCGGCCGTGGGGTCCGCGGGCAGGACCGGGCGCATCTCGCGCAGCCGGTCGACGAAGCCCTCGGGGACGTCGAGGCCCTCGCCGACGTCGTTCCAGAAGTCGTCGATGACCTGCTCGCGCTCCTCGTCGGTCATCGAGACGAGCTTGTGCATCAGGTCGGCCCGCGCGGTCGTGGCGCCCTGCTTGATCAGGGTCCGCAGCACCGCTCTCCTGGCCCGCATGGTGCGCTCCTGGCGCTCGACCACCTCCAGGTGGGTGGTGAGCAGGTCGTGCAGGGTCGTGCCGCCCGCGAGCAGCCGGCGGATCTCCTCCAGGTCGGTGTCCAACTCGCGCAGGGTGCGGACGAGTTCCAGGCGGGCGATGGTGTCGATGTCGTAGAGGCGGTGGCCCGCGTCGGTCAGGTGCGTGGGATCGACGACTCCGGCGTCGGCGTAGAAGCGGACGGCGCTGACGCTCAGGCCGCTGCGGCGCGCGGCGTCTCCGATGGGGTACAGCTCGTGGTCGTGCATGGGAGCCACTGTGGTACCTCAAGCGGCTTGAGATGCAAGCCGGTGGACGCGCGGGTTCGTGCCGGGCGCGGAACCGGCACGGTCGCGCTCCCCCGCCGCATGACATCTGTCATGCCCGACCCGTGCGGACCGCACAGGGAACACATGATCCGTGACACTCCGTCACAGGCCCGCTCCGGCCTAGGTTCGAAACACGGAACGATAGTCCACGAGACGGCAGGGAGCCCCGGATGTTCGAGGAGCGGCGTCGGCGTCGGGCCGTGCGACGGGTCAGGCCCGGGAACGGTCGTCCGCTGAAGCCCTTCCGGTGGTGGCAGCTGGCGTCCCGTGCCCTGTTCTACCTCGCGCTGGGCGACGCCGACGGTCGGCGGACGGTCTACGCCGTCCACGTCGACCACACGCAGCGGTTCTTCTCGGAGGACGGCAAGGGCAGGGCCCACCTGTACCTCGACGGCAGGCACCACGCCGAGTCGGGGCTCCCCGCCGCCTTCCCCGTGCGGGGCGGGGTGATCGAGGTGGCGGCGACGGCCTTCGGTCTCAGGCGCTGCCACTACGTCACCGACGAGGGGACCGAGCACCAGCTCGTCCCGGACCGCCGCTCCGGCGAGGGGCGCCGCGCGCGGTTGGACCGCGGGCACCCCGTGCTGAGCCGCTGGATCGGTGTCCTCTCGCTGCTCCTACTCGTCGTCCCCGCGCTGTTGCTCGTCCCCCAGCTCGCCGAGGCGGTCTTCCGGGTGCCTCCCGTGGCCGAGCGCTTCGGGACGTTCACCTCGCCCGTCCACCTGCCCGTGTGGCTCAACACCGCGCTCACGCTCGGCGCCGCGGCGGCCAGCACGGAGCGCGCCCTGCGCCTGCGCTACAACTGGCTGCTGGACACCGCGGCCCAGGGGTGAGGGAAGCCCGGTGGGCCAGCGGGGCCGGGTGGGGGTTGCACCGTTGCGGTCCGCGG
>NZ_QPFC01000328.1:0-12486 GCF_003427465.1 Nocardiopsis sp. TNDT3
GTCCCGTCGGGCCCTCCGTGTCCTTTCGCACGGAATGAACTCCGGGACGCGACCGCTGTTGTGTGCATGAAGGCAATCGCACTACAGCAGTACGGATCGGCCGACGACCTCGCCCTGGTGGACCTTCCCGACCCGAAGGTCGCCCCGAGCGAGGTCCTCATCCGGGTACGGGCCGCGGGGGTCAACCCCGTGGACTGGAAGCTCGCGGCGGGCGGCCTGGACGCCCTCTTCGAGACGGACTTCCCGCTCATCCCCGGCTGGGACGTCGCCGGTGTCGTCGAGGCGGTCGGACCCGACGCGCACGAGTACCAGGTCGGTGACGAGGTCTACGGCTACGCCCGCAAGGACTGGGCCAAGAACGGCACCTACGCCGAGCTGGTGTCGGCCAGCGTGCGCATGCTCGCGCCCAAACCGCGGTCGCTGAGCTGGCAGGAGAGCGCCGGTGTCCCGCTGGCGGGCCTCACCGCCCTCCAGTCCGTCGAACGGGCGGGGGTCGGCTCCGGTGACACGGTGCTCGTCCACGCCGCGGCGGGCGGCGTCGGAGCGTTCGGCGTCCAGATCGCCGTCGCCCGCGGCGCACGCGTCATCGGTACCGCCAGCGAGCGCAACCACGACTTCCTGCGGTCCCTGGGCGCCGAACCCGTGGTCTACGGGGACGGCCTCGTCGACCGCGTCCGGGCACTGGCCCCGGACGGCGTCGACGCGGTGCTCGACTTCGTCGGCGGGGGAGTGGTCCAGGAGCCGGTGCCGCTGACGGGCGGTCCCACGCGGATCGTGTCCATCGCGGACCCGAGCGTCCAGGAACTGGGCGGGCACTGGCTGTGGGTGCGCCCTGACTCCGAGGACCTCGCCGAGCTGGCACACCTGGCCGACGACGGCAGGCTCACCGTGCACGTGGACCGCGAGTTCCCGCTGTCCGAGGCGGCCGAGGCCTGGCGCCTGAGCCAGGCCGGACGCACCCGGGGAAAGATCGTCCTCACCGTCTGACCAGCCCACGACGGGCCCGGCCGCACCGGCCGGGCCCGTCGTTCTCACGCGGCGTCTCGCTCACCCGCGGAGGCGTCGACATCCTCCCCGGTTCCAGTCGCGGCAGCGGCGTCGCTTCCGGGGATGTCGAGCGTGACGCTCAGCGGACCCTGGTCGACCCTCAGGTGCAGTTCGCCGCCGATGGCGCTGATGTAGGACCGCAGGAGTTCCAGGCTGTCGATCCGCCCGTGCTCGATCTGGGAGATCCGCGCCTGGCTCACTCCCATGATCTGGGCGACCTCCTTCTGGGTCCTTCCGCTCTCCTTGCGCAGGGAGGAGAGCGCGTAACCCTGACGCTCGGCTTCGATACGGGCGGTTTCCGCATCGAAGACAGCCTGGGCTTCCTCAGAGGCGAACCAGGGGTCCTGCTTTTCGGACTCCGCTTGGATCTCTCGCCAACTACGCGCCTTCATGCCTGCTCATCCTTTCGCCGCCTCAGATGTTCCAGATAGCGCTGTTCTGCCACCGGGATGTTCTTCTGATACCACCTGTTCCACTGCCCGGACTTGTCACCGGCCACCAAGAGCACCGCCTGCCGCTCTGGATCGAACACGAAAAGCACACGGATCTCGCTTCTTCCTGAGGAGCCAGGGCGAAGTTCCTTGAGGTTGTGTATCCGACTGCCTTTAACCCTGTCGGCTAGCGGACGTGTCAGGTCAGGACCGTGGCTTTCCAGTTGGCTGAGAGCAGCGTCAAACCGCGTCGCGGTGACCGGGTCATCAGCCCGGAGTTTGAGGTACCACTCCTCAACGGGCTCCAACATCAAGATTTCCCACATACAGGAGAACATAATGATGTTCTTATGTCCAGTGGGGTGGAACGGGAAAAGTGCTGACTGGGCAGGGCTGCCTGGCGGCTGACCAGGGAGAAGGCGCCTCGGGGTGGAATGAACCACGGGTGCCGTGCGTCACACCAGCATGAGTAGTAGAGGCCGTCACCCACCACCGTCCAGAGGGCCCGGCTCCGTCGTACGGGCCCTGGCCGCACCCGTCGCCGTCATCCTGGCCGGAGCCGGGTGCGTGGCCACCGTGGTCTCGCTGGAGCGCGCCCCGCTCCCCGAGGCCCGGCTGGTCCTGGAACAGTCGGAGCCGGAGCCCGGTACCGCCCAGGAGCCCGCCACACCGGATCCCTCAGCGCCGGGTCCCTCCGTGCCGGACCCGGCCCCGCCGGACCCGGGACCCGAGCAGGAGGAGCCGCCCGGGGGCGGGGCGGAGTCCGATCCGCAGCCGGTGCCGCCGGAGTCCTACACCGGGGCCTCCGCCGTCTTCGACACCTTCCTGGTGGAGGTGGAGACGGCCTACACCGACACCACCGTCACCGACGGGATGGGGGCCTCCGCCGTCGCGCCCCCGGACTCCGAGTACCACGTCTACCGGCTCGACGTCACCAACCAGGGCTCCGAGCCCGCGGTCTTCGACACCTACGGGACCATCGGCGTGACCACCGAGGGCCTGGAGTACGCCAACGACGTCGACGCCGAGATCGTCGTGGCGTGGGACTACTTCTGGGACGAGATCAACCCCGGGGAGAGCGTCACCACCCACATCCTGTTCCTGGCGCCGACCGGGACCGAGTTCGCCGAGGTCCACATCGGCGGACGTAGCCTCCTCGAACCGAATTAACGCGGACGGCGGCGCAGCTCGATCTTGGCGTTGGCGCCCGTGTCCGGGTCGACCACGACCTCCTGACCGGCGGCGATGCCGTCCACCACCAGGTCGGCGTCGGTGGGGGCCGAGCGCTTGACCACGCCCAGGGCGATCGGCCCCAGCTCGTGGTGGCGGGCCGACGTGCCCACCCGGCCCACGGAGCGCCCGTCCAGCTCGATGGCGGCCCCCACCTGCGGCAGGCGCTCGGCGGTGCCGTCCAGGTGCAGCATGACCAGACGGCGCGGCGGACGGCCCAGGTTGTGCACCCGCGCCACCGTCTCCTGGCCCGGGTAGCAGCCCTTCTCCAGGTGCACCGCGCGGCCCACCCAGTCCACCTCGTGCGGGATGGTGCGGTCGTCGGTGTCCAGACCCGCGCGCACCCGGTGCTCCGCGATCCGGTTCGCCTCGTAGGCCCACATGCCCGCCGGGCGCGCCCCGGCCGCCGTGAGCGCCTCCGCGGCCCCGACGAGCCGTTCGGCGGGCACGAACAGGTCGGTCTCGCCCTCGACCGCGCGCGCGGTCACGTCACCGAGCGACGCGGCCTCCACGGCCTTGGCGCGGTCCGGACCGAGCACGCTCAGCACCGCGTGGGAACCGCTCAGGTCCTCCACCTCGACACGCAGCATGAACCGCATCGAGTCGAGGAACCCCGCCAGCTCCGGGCCGTCCCCCGGCTCGGTGTGGATCCAGGTGGCCTCGCCGTCGTCCACCAGCGACAGGTGGTGCCGCAGGTGTCCCTTGGTGTCCAGGACCAGCGCCTCGGTGGCGGTGCCCGGGGCCAGGCCCCGGGTCAGCTGGCTGGTGAGGTCGTTGAGCCAGCCCAGGCGGTCGGGGCCGGTCACCCGCACCACGCCCCGGTTGCTCCGGTCGACCCACGCGCTCGAACGTTCGGCGGCGCGTCCCTCGTGCGCGGGGTCGCCGTAGTGCGCGGCGACTCCGGTGTCGGGGGACTCGGCGCTCACGGCGCCCGGTGTGCTCAGCAGCGGCGAAGTCATACCAGCGAGACTAGTCGGCCTGCCAAGGGAGCGGAAACGCCGTCCCCACCTGCGGTTTCGCGCACAGAAAAAACATTTGCCCCGCCTCCGGAGCGGGACGTAGTGTCGGAGGCACGCAAGAAAGGAGGTGGTCCAAGAGATGGTTGATCTTAGGACTGGCGAGGTGGCCGTCCGCTAGGACGACGCTCGCGTTCGCGCGACGTCGTTCGCAGCGAATCCCAGACGGACACCCGGACCCCGGGCCGCCGGAACTCGTCCGACCGGCCCCGCCCCAGCGGCGGGAGCAGCCCGGGGTCTGCCCATGCCCGGACCGGCCCCGGCCACTCGGCCCCGACTACTTCGAGCCGACCCTCTTGAGCTGCGCCGACATGTACGAGCGCAGGCCGTGGCCGCGCGCCGCCAGGTCCCAGGCGTACCCCAGCGTCTCCCGGTTGTCGCCGAACAGGCCGTACAGCCGGTGCGAGGCGGTCGCGTCGATCCCGGTCTCGGTGTGCACCACCGCGTCGGTGGACATCTCCACCCGGTTCGCGAACACGTTGCCCAGGTAGACCTCGTTGAAGCCCTCGGGGTGCGCGATCAGCACCTCCAGGTGCACGACGGGCTCACCCTCCTTGGGCTCCGCGCCCGTCTCGGGCCGCACCCGCCAGTAGCCCGACTCCTCGGTGACCAGCTCACCGCGGGTGCCCTCCGGGTTCATCCGCCAGGCCCGGCTCGTGAAGGTCAGGTAGGGCAGGCCCGCGTTGTGCGCGAACTCGATCTCCTGGCCGAACTGGAACTCCTCCACGTCGGCGTAACCGGCGACGCCCACGCCCTCCCAACGGCCGAGCAGGAAGGACAGTTTCGCCAGATCGGGGTGTACCTCAGCGTCCATATCCCCAGAGCGTAGCGGCGGCTGGAGGCGGCGGTGACCGCCGACGGCGCACCGTGGCCTCCGCCACTCCCCGGCCCCGGTCTGGACATGCCCAATTGGCCCCGCTTTCCCGGAGAACTGGTAAAGATTGTCAGCAGCGCGGTGCGGCCACGGGGCGTGTTCTGCCGACCGCGCCTAGACCTCCGACGTGTTCTCCAAAGGGGCGGCCTGTGTTACTGGTGATCGGTTCGGCGCTGCTCGTGGCCGCGGTGGTCCTCCTCCCCCTGACCCTGATCGCCCTGCGGCGCTGGCTGCGTCAGCGGGGACTGGCCCAGCTGCGCCCGGGCGTGCTGGCGGCCAGGGAGGGGCAGCGGGTCACGCTCACCGGTGTCGCCGCTCCCGGTCCCGACGGTCCCATCTCCTCCGGCCTGGCCGGTGCCGAGTGCGTCTGGCACGGCCACGAGGTGCTGCGCCACTACTGGCCGCTCAACCGCGACCCGTCCGAGGGCGCGGTCCGCGAACGGGCCTGCGACTCCATCGCCGACTACGGTTCCGAGGACCTGTTCGGCATCGTCGCCGAGGGCCGCCCCGGCGACGGCGACCGGATCTTCGTCGACCCGGGCGACACCGAGCCGCGCGGCGCCGAGCTGTGCCTCAAGCGCGTGGTGGGGCGTCCGCAGCCGGGTGTGGCCTCACCCGCGGACGACCTGCTACCCCGCGTGCGCGGCCGCATCTCGGGCGTCTTCCGGGGCGAGACCATCGAGTTCGAGTACCGCGAGTGGGTGATCCGGCCGGGCGCCCGCATCCGTGTCACGGGCCGGGTCCAGGTGCGCGAGGGCCGCGTGGTCCTGGCCGCCCCCGAGGACGGGACGCTCAGCATCGAGCACGGTGTGGAAGACCAGCCGGTGCGGGTCTCCCCGCGCCGCACCGAGGCCCTCGCGCTCACCATCGCCCTCGCGGTCTGCTCGATCGCGGGCGCCGTGCTGACCGCCGCGGCGCTCTGAGTAGGCTGACGGGCATGTCTCGTTCCTTGGTGATCAAGGTCACCGCCGGGGAGGACGACCCCGAGCGGTGCAACCAGGCGTTCACGGTGGCCGCCGCCGCCCTGGCCAGCGGCGTCGGGGTCTCCCTCTGGCTGACCGGTGAGTCGGCGTGGTTCGCGGTCCCCGGCCGCGCCGAGCGGTTCTCCCTCCCGCACGCGGCCCCCCTCAAGGACCTGCTCGACGCGGTGCTCGCCGCGGGCCGGGTGACGGTGTGCACCCAGTGCGCCGCCCGACGCGACCTGACCGTGGACGACCTGATCCGGGGCGTGCGCATCGCCGGGGCGCCGTCCTTCGTCGAGGAGGCAGTCCAGGACGGCGCGCAGGCCCTCGTCTACTGAGGCGGGGAGCGTTGTCCACAGGCCGCGAACGGCCCTGGCGCGGCCCCTCCTCCGAGACCTAGCGTGGTAAAGGGGGAGGCCGCGCCTCCGCCCGCACCGCCATGCCCTCACGCGGCCCGCTCCCCACGCGGCCTCCGACGGAGCCCCGCCCGGCACTCGTCCGCTCCCCACGCGGCACTCGCCCGCACCCCGCGCGACTCCCGACGGCGCCCCACACGCTCCTCGCCCACGTCCCGCCCGGCCCCCGACAGCACAGTGCCCGCACCGCCAAAGGCGGCGCGGGCACGGCGACGGGATCGGGCGGGCGTTACTTCTTGCCCTGGTTGGCGACGGCCTCGATGGCGGACTTGGCCGCCTCCGGGTCGAGGTAGGTGCCGCCGGGGTTGGTCGGCTTGAACTGGTCGTCCAGGTCGTAGCGCAGCGGGATGCCCGTCGGGATGTTCAGCCCGGCGATGTCGGCGTCGCTGACGCCGTCCAGGTGCTTGACCAGCGCGCGCAGCGAGTTGCCGTGCGCGGCGACCAGCACGGTCTTGCCCGCGGCCAGGTCCGGCACGATCGAGTCGTACCAGTACGGCAGGGCGCGGTCCAGCACGTCCTTGAGGCACTCGGTGCGCGGCAGCAGCTCCGGCGGCAGCTCGCCGTAGCGGGCGTCACCGGCCTGCGAGTAGGTGTCGTCGTCCGCGATGGGCGGCGGCGGGGTGTCGTAGGAGCGGCGCCAGATCATGAACTGCTCTTCGCCGTACTCCTCGCGCGTCTGCGCCTTGTCCTTGCCCTGCAGTGCGCCGTAGTGGCGCTCGTTGAGGCGCCAGGTGCGCTCGACCGGCAGCCAGTGCAGGTCGGCGGTCTCCAGGGCGAGGTTCGCGGTGCGGATCGCGCGCTTGAGCAGGGAGGTGTAGACCACGTCCGGCCGTACGCCGGCCTCCTTGAGCAGCTCGCCGCCCCGGCGGGCCTCCTCCTCGCCCGTCGCGGACAGGTCCACGTCCACCCAGCCGGTGAACAGGCCCTTCGCGTTCCAGACGCTCTCACCGTGTCGCAGCAGTACCAGAGTTCCCATGGGGGCAAGCCTAGCCACCCGGGCACCGCGCTCGGGCGTCCGCCCGCCCCTTGCGGGGGAGCGGCCGCGACCGGGCCGCCCTATCCCTCGTCCCGGGGCTCGACCAGGTGCGCGAACGCCCGCAGATTGCGCATGTCGTGGCCGCGCTCGGCACGCCAGCGCCACTCCTTGCGGATGGCCGACGCGAACCCGCGCTCCAGCGCGCCGTTGAAGTTCTCGTCCGAGTAGGTGAGCACGCACCCCAGCAGCCGGTCGACCTCGTCGGGGGTGACGCCCTCCAGCGGCAGGCGGCCGCGGATGTAGACGTCGCCGACCTCGTCCGCGACGAAGGCCATCCCGTACATGTCGGCGCTGCGGCGCATCAGCCACAGGTAGAAGTCGGCGTGGTTCTCGTCGGGCTGACGGCAGAAGAACGACGTCAGGGTGAGGCTGTGCGGCCCCACCTCCAGCCACACCAGGGTCTTGAGCTTGGCCTTCCCCGGCAGGGTGACCAGGAACGACCCCTCGCGGGGGCGCTCCACCTCCAGCTCGGCCTCCGCCACGGCCGAGGAGACCGCCTTGGCCGCGGCGTCGCGGGCAGCGTCCCTGTCCACCTCGTACTTCCCCTCCTCCTCGGTCACCGGCACGCCGCCAGGGGCAGCGCCCGGGGGGCGGTGCACGCCCGGTACACGTCCAGCAGTTCGTCGACGGTCCGCGACCAGCCCAGGGTGGCGGCGTGCTCGGGTGCCGCCATCGCCAGCTTGGCACGCCACGCCGGTTCGGCGATCATCCGGTGCAGTTCGGCCGCGTAGTCGTCCGGGTTGTGCCCCCGTACCAGGACACCGGACACCCCGTCGGCCACGGCCGTGGTCAGGCCGCCCACGCGCGCGGCCAGGACCGGGGTGCCGCACGCCTGGGACTCCACCGCCACCAGGCCGAACGACTCGGAGTAGGACGGCACCACGGTCACCGCGGCCGCGCGGTAGTAGTCGGCCAGACGCTCGCGGGTCTGCGGCGGCTCGATCCGCACCACGTCCGCCACGCCCAGGGAGCGGGCCAGGTCGGTGAGCAGGCCGGGCTCGCGCATCCCGCCGCCCGACAGGCCGCCGACCACGCCCACCACCAGGCGCGAACGCAGTGAGGGGTCGCGCTCCAGCAGCGCGGCGGCGGCCCGGATGAGCACGTCGGGGGCCTTCAACCGCTGCACGCGCCCCACGAACAGCAGGAGTTCGGTGCCCGCGGGCAGTCCGATCCGCGCCAGCGCGTCCCGGCGCGAACCGGGGCTGAACACCTCCAGGTCCACACCCGGGGGGATGACGCTGATCTGGCCGTCGCGGGCGCCGTAGTGCTCCCGGAGCTGGCGGGCCTCGTCGTCGGTGTTGGCGATGAGCCGGTCGGCCTGGCGGACCAGCTGGTCCTCCCCGCGCAACCGGGCCTCGGGCTCGGGCTCGTCGCCGTCGGCCAGGGAGGCGTTCTTCACCCGGGCCATGGTGTGCATGGACTGCACCAGGGGCACGCCCCAGCGGCGGGCGGCCACCACACCGGCCTGGCCGGACAGCCAGTAGTGCCCGTGCACGAGGTCGTAGTGGTCGGGTTCGTTCTGCGCCTCGGCCCGCAGCATCCCGAAGATGAACGGACACAGGTGCTCGGCGAGGGTGTTCTTGTCCAGGCGGCCGTAGGGCCCCGCGGGCACGTGCCGCACGTTCACGCCCGGGGCCAGCTCCACCACCGGCGGAAGGTCGGCCCGGGTCGCGCGGGTGAACACGTCCACGGCCACTCCGCGTTCGGCCATGCGCCGGGCCACCTCGACCACGTACACGTTCATGCCTCCGGCGTCGCCGGTGCCGGGCTGGTCGAGCGGGGAGGTGTGCAGACTGACGGTAGCCACCCGGGACGGGACCGCCGTCTGCTCAACGATTCCAGACACCGGGGGTCCCTTCAGGTCGTGTGCGCAGCCGCTGTCGTCAACAGCGACGAAGGTACACACTGTTCCCCGCCGCTCCGTCCGAGGGGGCCGGGTGCGCACACCGCGTGACCTACGGTGCGGAACTCCAGCCCGAGACCAGGAAGTCCACGGCGTCGGGGAAGGAGCGCTTCCAGGTCGTGAAGTCGTGGCCCCCGTGCGGGTGGAGCGTGGCGACCGTCATACCGCGTTCGGTGAGCAGGCCGGCGAAGCGCTCGGCCTCCCCGTGGATGCTGCCCCGCTGGAGCGGTGTGTGGTCCTCGGTGCCCTCCACCAGCATGAACCTGAGGTCGCGCACCCCCTGCGAACCGAGCAGCCGGTCGGGGGAGTGCGGCCCGGTGTCGCCGCCGAAGACGCCGTACGGGTCGTCCACCCGGAAGTACCCGGCCCAGGACACCACCTGGGTGTAGAGGTCGGGGTGGCGCAGCGCCAGCGCCGCCGCCCCGTACCCGCCCATGGAGAACCCGCCGACGGCGCGCAGCGCACGGGGGCGCGTGTGCTCGCCCTCGACGGCCTCCACGGCCGCGCCGGTGACGAAGCTCTCCAGCGCGAACCCCCCGTCGGCGGCGTCGCCCCACTCGGTGGTGGCTCCCCCGCTCTCCTGGCCGTAGGGGGCGGCGATGACGAACTCGACCCCCGAACGGCACATCTGCCGGTCCAGGAGCGCGCCGACGTCCTCGTCCATGAGCGTCTCGTGGGTGGAGGCCGACCCGTGCAGCAGGTAGAGCACGGGCAGGTCCGCGCTGTCGGGGCCCGAGGGGCGCCGGATCCACAGGGGACGGCCGCCCTCGGGGGCGCCGGTGTCGGGCAGGGTGACGACCTCGTCCCTGCCGGGTGCGGCGCAGGCCGAGACCTGACCGGGACGCGGCAGGGGCGCGGAGGGCCCCTGGATCGGGGAGAGCAGCGTCCTGCTGTGGGCCAGTCGGGGCTCGGGGCCCGGGTCGGGTTCGAGCCGCTCCGTCAGTTCCTCGGGCGGGACCGTGGCCAGCGTGGCGGCTGCCGTGGCGACCACGCAGGAGGAGACGAGCACGAAGACCCGCCGGAAGAAGGACGCGAACACACCGAAACCTCAGGGTCGGGTCAGCGGCACCCTGTCGGGGGACCGGAGGAATATCACTGAGTGTAACCGGTCATGTGTCTTCGGGCACAACTCGGGGGGAAATCGCCCCTCTCCCCGTGATCAGACCGTGACGGCGTGCCGCAGCCGGAGGTCGTCCGGGTACGGGCGCAGGTAGGTCTGGTCGCGGGCCCACTCGACGTCCTCCGCCGCGCAGTGGTGGCGCAGCAGCGCCACCGGGACGCTCAGCGGCACCTGCTCCCGCCGGTAGTCCTCGATCGCCCCCAGCAGGTCGTGCCTGCGGGCGTCGTCCAGCAGCGCGCTCAGCATCCCGAAGGCGTGCTGGAGGGCGTTGACGTGCTTGCCCCGGCTCGGCCGCACGGCCATCGCCCGGTGGAAGGCGTCGGTGTAGGCCGCCCGGACCTCCTCGGGGTCGTCGGCGCCCGCGCGGGCCACGATCCTTCCCGTCTCCCGGTAGCCCTCCGGGGAGTGCGACATCAGCTGGAGCTTCTGGCGGCTGTGGAACGCCACCAGGTCGCGCGGACGCCAGTCGGACTCCCACAGGTGGCGCAGCCGCGCGTGCGCGAAGACGCGCTGGGCGAACAGCTCACGCAGCACGGGGTCCATCAGGCGGCCCTGCTCCTCCACCGGAAGGGAGGGCAGCAGCTCGGTGAGCCGCTGGGCGAAGGCGCCACGGCCCCTGCCGTCCACCCGGCCGCCGCCCTGGTCGAACACGGGCAGGGCGAACAGGCCGCAACTGGGCGACTTGTTCTTGAGCACGTACCCGTCCAGGTGGCGCAGCTGGGCCAGGTGGTGGTCGGCGACCTCGGCCAGCTCCTCGGTGCGGTCGGCGCCGTCCGCGCTGGAGACCACCCGGTCCAGCCCCTCCCGGCGCTGCAGGCGCAGGGTGGGGCGCGGGACGCCCAGGCCGATCTCCGCCTCCGGGCAGACCGGCAGCCAGTCCACGTGCCGGTCGAGCTCGTCGGTGAGGAAACGCGAACGTGAGTGCCCGCCGTTGTAGCGGACCGGAGCGCCGAGCAGGCAGCTGGACACCCCGACCCTGGGGCGGACCGGCGTGTCGGGCAGCGGAGGAAGCCGTGTGGTCATGCGACCTTCCTACCCGGTCAGCGCCCTGAGCACCGGCTTTTCCCCGAAGGATCTAGAGTGTCCACGCGAACACGTCCAGTGAAGGAGTGCCGGTTGGCGTCCGCCACCATCGTCCTGTTCACACAGGACCTCCGCGTCCACGACCACCCCGCCCTGGCCGCCGCGGTCGAGCGCCCCGGCCCGACCCTGCCGGTCTTCGTGCTGGATCCCGCGGTGGCCGGCCGGTCCGCCCGCAACCGAGCCGCCCTGCTCGCCGACGCCCTCGCCGACCTGAGGGCCGCACTGCGCGAGCGCGGCGCCGACCTGGTCCTCCTCCGGGGCGACACCGTCCGTGAGGTCGCCGCCCTGGCCCGGGCCAGCGGGGCCGACACCGTCCACGTCACCGACGGCGTCAGCTCCCTCGCCGCGCGGCGCGCGCGACGCCTGCGCGCGACCGGCCTGACCGTGCGGGCCTTCCCGGGGCTCACCGTGGTCCCGCCGGGGAGGTCACCCCGGCGGGCGGCGACCACTACAAGGTGTTCACGCCCTACTGGAAGGCCTGGGAGGCCGCCGCGTGGCGCGATCCGGTCGCGCCGCCGGACCGTGTGGTCCTGCCCGAGGGGGTCCGGCCCGGCGAGCTGCCCGGACGCGGGACGGACGGTCTGGGCGCGCTCGCCGAGGACCTGCCGCGGGGAGGGGAGCGCGCGGCCCGCGAGCGCCTGGACGCCTGGCTGTCGTCCGGGCTGGCGGCCTACCCCGACCGGCACGACGACCTGCCGGGCGCGGCCACCTCTCACCTGTCCGCCGACCTGCGCCTGGGCTGCCTGTCGCCGTTGGAGGCCGCCCTGGCCGCCTCACCCCTGGCCGGGGGAGAGGCGTTCGTCCGCCAGCTCGCCTGGCGCGACTTCCACCACCAGGTCACCGCGGCCTTCCCGGCGGTGAACGTCCGCGACTACCGGCCCCGGGACAGGAAATGGCGCGAGGACCCCGACGCCTTGGACGCCTGGAAGCGGGGGCGGACCGGCGTTCCGGTCGTGGACGCAGGAATGCGCCAGCTGCTGCGCGAGGGGTTCGTGCACAACCGGGCGCGCATGATCACCGCGGCGTTCCTCACCCGGACCCTGCGCGTGCACTGGCGCGAGGGCGCCGACCACTTCCACGCGCACCTCGTGGACGGGGACGTGGCCAACAACTACGGCAACTGGCAGTGGGTCGCGGGCACGGGCAACGACACCCGGCCCAACAGGGCGTTCAACCCGCTGCGCCAGGCCCGCAGGTTCGACCCCGAGGGCGTGTACGTCCGCCGCTACCTGCCCGAACTGGCCGAACTCCCGGGCGGGCGCGCGCACACGCCCTGGCGGGAGGAGCACCCGCCCCCCGGTTACCCGGCACCGATCGCCGACCCCGGCCACTGAGGCGGCCCGTGCCGGACCCGGCCGGGTCCGGCAC
>NZ_QPFC01000329.1:0-5463 GCF_003427465.1 Nocardiopsis sp. TNDT3
GCCCCGGACCCGGTGTCCGTGCCGGTCTCCGCGTCGGTGTCCGGGGACTGCACCCCGGCGGGTCTTTCTCGGGTCACGACAGTCCCAATCCCTCGATGATCTGCTCCAGGCGCGCGGTCTCCTCGGTGAGGAACGCGTCGAAGTCCTCCCCGGCGACGAACGCCTCCCGCCACCCGAAGCGCTCCACGGCCTCCTGCCACTCCGGCGTCCCGACCAGCGCGTGGGTCAGGTCCAGCAGGACCTCGCGCTGGTCCTCGTCCAGCCCGCCCGGCGCGGCCAGGCCGCGCCAGTTGGCCAGGTCCAGGTCCATGCCCGCCTCGCGCAGGGTGGGGACGTCCACGCCGGGCAGCGGTTCGGCGGCGGAGACGGCCAGCGCCCGCACCTCCCCGGCCTCGATCTGCGACTGGAAGCCGTTGTAGCTGGACACCGCGATGTCGGAGGTGTGCGACAGCAGGGAGGTGAGCACCTCGCCGTCGCCCGAGTAGACGATGTAGTTCAGTTCGGAGGGCGAGACCCCGAGCCCGTCGAGCATCAGCGCGGCCAGCAGGTGGTCCGAGGTGCCGATGGCGCCCCCGCCCACCACGAGGTCGCGGGGCGCCCCGGTCCAGGCCGCGGCCAGGTCCTCCAGGGTCCGCAGCGGGGAGTCCTGGCGGACCGCGACCACGATGTAGTCCTCGGCCAGCCGGGCCAG
Source organism: Nocardiopsis sp. TNDT3 (assembly GCF_003427465.1). Lineage (NCBI taxonomy): Bacteria > Bacillati > Actinomycetota > Actinomycetes > Streptosporangiales > Nocardiopsidaceae > Nocardiopsis > Nocardiopsis sp. TNDT3. The sequence continues at coordinate 692 of NZ_QPFC01000329.1, forward strand.
GGGCGTGACGTCGGCCAGGGTGGTCCGCGAACCGGTGATCTCGATGCCGCCCAGGATCGAGCTGCCCATCACCATGAGCACGTCCCCGCGCCCGCTCTGCTGCGCCGTGTGGTTGAGGCCGACGGTGCCGCCGCCACCGGGCAGGTTGAGCACCTCGACCCCGCTGGCCAGGCCGTTCTGCTGGAGCGCGTACTGCGTCTGCCGGGCGACGGTGTCGAAGCCGCCGCCCGCCGCGGCGGGAACCACCATCTCCAGGCGCCCACCGCCCGTACGCGCTTCACGGGAGGTCTCGCCAGCGCGGACCTCCACCAGGGCACCGGCGAGGGCGACCGCTCCGATCGCACCCGCGATCGCCTCGCGTCGGCTCGGAGCCGTTATCTGCATTGCTGTCCCCCACGGGTCGAGTGACCGGTGCCGGGGCCCGGTCCCTGTGTGACGTGTGCCTCGTGAGGCGGGGCACACACCTGGAGATATTGCACCAAGATGAACGCGAGTGCAATATGCGGGACCCGAGATCAGTGCTCGTCACCCCTCGGGAGCTTCCCGGTTCTCCCCGCGTGGGGTCAAGGGTCGACGGGGGCGCGGCCGGCGCGGCGCGCGGCGTTCCGACGCAGGTGGTCTCGTGGTTGTGGCGAGGTTCGGGCGTCCAAGCCCGCTGCGAGTACAAGGGTGCGGCGGAGGGCGAGGGTCGGTCGCGACCTGGCGGGATGCCTCGAAGGGCCGGGCGGCCGCTCCCAGGGGCTGGATCCGCCAGGTGTTTCTACTTTGTACTAGTCTCTTTGCTAGAACAATCATGGGGCTCCGGGAACCGGCGCACCCGAGGACCAGCGTGGGGGGACGATGGACGAATCCGTGGCCACAACCGCCAGAACCGCCGCGACAGCGGTACTCAACGCGGCCGGAAGCGAGTTCCGCTACGTCGCGCTCGACCGGCTGCTCACCCCCGACGAGCTGGACCGCGCGCCCTACACGGTCCGCGTCCTGGTGGAGAACGTGGCCCGCCGGGCGCCCGAGGCCCTGCCCGCGGTGCTCGCCCGCGTGCGCTCGGGCAGAGGGGACTGCGAGGTCCCCTTCCACCCCAACCGGATGATGCTGCACGACACCACGTGCCTGCCCACGCTCACCGACCTGGCCGCCCTGCGCGACACGGTCACCGAACTGGGCGGCGACGCAGCGGACGTCAACCCGGTGATCGCCACCGACCTGGTCGTGGACCACTCCGTGATCGCCGAGGCGCACGGTTCGGTGGCCGCCTTCGCCCGCAACCTCGACATCGACTTCCGCCGCAACGCCGAGCGGTACGAGTTCGTCAAGTGGGCCGAGCGCAGCGTGCGCGGCTTCCGCGTGGTCCCCCCGGGCCGGGGCATCATCCACCAGGTCAACATGGAGACCCTCGCCCGCGTGGTCTGGCGCGAGGACGGCGGCGACGGCCCCGACCTCCTGCACCCCGACGTCCTCGTGGCCACCGACAGCCACACGCCGATGATCAACGCCATCGGCGTCCTGGGCTGGGGTGTGGGCGGCCTCCAGGCGCAGGCCGCCATGCTCGGCGAACCCGTGATGCTCAACTTCCCCGAGGTCGTCGGCGTCCGGCTCACCGGGGGCCTGCGGCGCGGCGTCACCGCCACCGACCTGGCGCTGACGCTGACCGAGCTGCTGCGCGCGACCGGCGTCGTGGACGCGTTCGTGGAGTTCTGCGGGCCGGGGATCGACGGCCTGTCCTGGTCGGCGCGCGCGGCGGTGGCGAACATGGCGCCCGAGTACGGCGCCACGTGCGCCTACTTCCCCTACGACCGCGAGGTCCGCGACTACCTGCTCCTGACCGGGCGCGAGGACGGGCACGTGGAGGCGGTGGACGCCTACATGCGCGCCCAGGGGCTGGTGCGCGGCGCGGACTCCCCGGAGCCGCGCTTCGACCGGCTCGTGGAGTTCGACCTGGACGCGGTGGAGCCCTGCCTGGCCGGGCCGCACCGCCCCGACCAGCGCGTTCCGCTGTCCCGGGTGCCCGCGTCCTTCCTGGAGACCGCGTCCGCGCCGGAGAGCGTTCCGGCCCCCGACACGGTGGCGGGCGCGAGCACGGACGCGGGCCCGGCCGCGGCCTCGGATCTGAACTCGGCCCCGGACCCGGTCCCGGCTCCCCGCCCCGGCACGGACGGCGCCTCGGGCGCGGCGACGGGGGAGGACGTCTTCGGCGAGCCCCTCCCGCGCGGACCCGTGGGCATCGCCGCCATCACCAGCTGCACCAACACCGCCAACCCCGCGCTGATGATCCAGGCGGGTCTGCTCGCGGCACGGGCCATGGAACGCGGCCTGCGCGTCAAGCCCTGGGTCAAGACCACCCTGTCCCCGGGCTCGCGGGTGGTGGTCGGCTACCTGGAGAAGGCCGGGCTGATGGAGCCCCTGGAGGCGGCCGGTTTCCACACCGTCGGCTTCGGCTGCATGACCTGCATCGGCAACTCCGGCCCCCTCGTCCCCGAACTGGAGGGACTGGCCGGGGAGGGACTGGAGGCCGCGGCCGTGCTGTCCGGCAACCGCAACTTCCCCGGCCGGGTCAACCCGCGCGTCTCGCACGCCTACCTGGCCTCGCCGCCCCTCGTCGTGGCCTACGCCCTGGCCGGAACGGTCCTGCACGACTTCGCCGCCGAGCCGCTCGGCCACGACCGCGACGGGAACCCGGTGCACCTGGCGGACCTGTGGCCCGACGACGAGGAGGTCGCGCGCGTCGCGGAGAAGGCGGTCGACCCGCAGGCCTTCCGGGAGAACGCCGCCGAGGTCTGGGAGGGCACCGAGCAGTGGCGGGCGCTGGACGCGGCCGGGAGCACGCTCTTCCCCTGGAACGAACACTCCACCTACATCCGCCGACCGCCCTACCTCACCGGCGTGCGCCCCGAACCGGGCAGCGAGGTCCGGGTCGAGGACGCCCGGGTCCTGCTGTGGCTGGGCGACCACGTCACCACCGACCACATCTCACCGGCCGGGGCCATCCCCCGTGACAGCCTGGCCGGTGCCTACCTGCGGGAACGGGGCACCGAACCGCGCGACCTCAACCAGTACTCCACCCGGCGCAGCAACCCCGAGGTGATGCTGCGCGGCGCCTTCACCAACCCGGCCGTGGCCAACCTGCTCCTGCCGGAGGGCGAACGCGGCAGGGGAGGGCACGCCCGCGTCCTCGACGGCTCGCGCGTGGAACCGGTCTTCCACGCCGCCGCGACCTACCGCGAGGCCGGGGTGGACCTGGTGGTCCTGGCGGGCCGGTCCTACGGGACGGGGTCGAGCCGCGACGTCGCGGCCAAGGTCCAGGCCCTGCTGGGCGTGCGGGCGGTGATCGCGGAGAGCTTCGAGCGCATCCACCGCAGCAACCTCATCGGCATGGGGGTCCTGCCGCTGCTGTTCCCCGAGGGGAGCACCGCGGCCGACCTGGGGCTCGACGGCGGCGAGCGCCTGACCGTCCTCGGGCTCGGCGGGATCGGGGTGGGGGTGACGCCGCTCGTCCTCAGGGTCACCGGGGCCGACGGGAGCGCTCGGGAGCACACGGTGCTGCTGCGCCTGGACTCGGGGCACGAGGTCGCCTACCTGCGGCACGGGGGCACGATGCCCTATGTGGCGCGCCGCTTCGCGGACCGCCGTCCCGTCTGAGGCCGTCCCGGACCGGTGAACGCCCGCCCGCTCGGCCCGCCGAACCGGGGGTGCGGAGGTCCCCGGCCGTGGCCGCGCGCGTGCCGGGGACCGGCCACGGGAGGGCCGTCCGTCACAGCAGGGCGGGCGGCTCCGCGCCGATCCCGGTCTTGATCCACCGGACCCGGTCCAGGTGCGCGCGCAGGGCCCGGGAGGCCTCCTCGATCCGCCCCTCCTGGAGCAGGTCCATCAGGAGCAGGTGCTCGCGGGCCTGGTGCACCATCCGCGTGCGGTCCACCTGGTGACGGTACTCGATGAGCCTGCGCACCCGGTTCTGCCGACGCACCGCGTCGAGCAGGACCGGGTTGTTCGCGCATCCCACGAGCATCTCGTGGAACTCCGCCCCCGTCTGGAACAGGGTGCCGCGCGCCGACGACAGCGCCCTGCCCCGTACCAGGCCCTCCTGGCGCTCCCGGTGGAGCGCGAAGGCCTCCGCGTCCACCGCGAACCCCGGCTCCAGCAGCGCGGCGGGTTCCACGATCATCCGGAACCGGTAGCTGTGGTCGTGCCCCTCCGCGGTGGAGAGCACCTCCTGGAACTCCCAGCCGCGGCCCGTCCGCCGCCGCACCAGGTCCTCGGCCTCCATCCGGACCAGGACCCGCTGCACGTGCCGGGCCGCCACCCCGTGGCGGCGCGCGATCTCCGCGGCCGTGAACTCCCGGTCGAGCCGGTCGTTGAGGAAGTCGTCCACCACGCGGAAGTACAGGTCCTCCTGCCCGTCCCGCTCCGGAACGGCGTCCACGGAGGCCAGTTCGCTGCCCGGCCGGGTGAGGAAGTACCCCCGGTTCGGGATGTGCTCGACGATCCCCATCTCGTCCAGCAGCGCCAGCGCGCGCCGCACCGGGGACCGCGACACCTGGAGCCGGTCGGCGATCCACTGCTCGGTCAGGTGCGCGCCCTCGTCCAGGCCGCCCGTCCGCGCCAGCTCGCTGATCTGGGTCGCGAGCGAGAGCGCGAGCGCGGAGGCCCGGCCGTCCGCGCTCTTCCTGGCGCCCGTCTCGACTGCTCCGGTCATGCGCGTTCCCGTCGTGTGGCTGCGTTCCCTCCCTATGATGCCGGTGCTCTCCGGCCGGGGGTTCGGGTGCCAGGGGGTTCGG
>NZ_QPFC01000330.1:0-5793 GCF_003427465.1 Nocardiopsis sp. TNDT3
GAGCAGGGAGGGCGGGGTGCCCACGATGGGGGTGAGCCGCTCGTGGCGGTCCTCGTCCAGGCGGGGCAGCGACCCCAGCAGACCGAGGGCGTAGGGCATCCGTGGGCGGTAGAAGACCTCCTCCACGGGACCCATCTCCACGAGGCGGCCGCCGTACATCACGCCGATCCTGTCGACGTGCCCGGCCACCACGCCGAGGTCGTGGGTGATCAGCACCAGGGCGGCGCCGGTCTCCTTGCGGGCCGCCTCCAGCGCCTCCAGGACCTGGGCCTGGACGGTCACGTCCAGGGCCGTGGTCGGCTCGTCGGCGATGATGACGTCCGGCTCGTTGGCCATCGCGATGGCGATCACCACGCGCTGGCGCATGCCGCCCGACAGCTCGTGCGGGTACTGCTTGATCCGCTGCTCGGGGCTGGGGATCCCCACCAGCTCCAGCAGCTCCAGCGCCCGGGCCATCGCCGCCTTCTTGCCCACCTTGCGGTGGGCCAGGACGGCCTCGGCGATCTGGTAGCCGACGGTGTAGACGGGGTTCAGCGAGGTCAGCGGGTCCTGGAAGATCATCGCGATCTTGTTGCCGCGGACCTTGCTGATCTGCGCGTCCTTGAGGCCGATGACCTCCTGTCCCAGCACCTTGGCCGAGCCCTCGACGCGGGCGTTCTTGGGCAGCAGCCCCATGATCGCCATCGAGGTCACGGACTTGCCCGATCCGGACTCGCCCACGATCCCCAGCGCCTCGCCCCGGCGCAGGACGTAGGACACCTCGCGCACGGCGGGCAGCGGCCCGTCGTCGGAGGGGAAGGTGACGCTGAGGTCGCTGACCTCCAGGACCACGTCGCCGGTCCCGGCCGGGGCGGTCTCCTCGTTGCTCATCTGGTCAGTCGTGGTCATCGCCGCACCATGGTCTGTCGTGGGTCGAGGGCGTCGCGCAGCCCGTCGCCGATGAAGTTGATCGTCAGGCAGATCACCAGCAGCAGCAGGCCCGGCGGGTAGAACAGCCAGGGCCTGGTGGAGACGGCCGTGCGCGCGTCGCTGATCATCTGGCCGAGCGAGATGTCGGGGGGCTGGATGCCGAACTGGAGGAAGGACATGCCCGCCTCCAGCAGGATCGCCACCGCGATCAGCAGCGTGGCGGCGACGATGATCGGCCCGGCCGCGTTGGGCAGCAGGTGGCGGACGATGATCCACCCGGGCGAGGCCCCCGCGGCCTTGGCCGCCTCCACGAACTCCTGCTCGCGCAGGGACAGGACCACGCTGCGCACCACGCGGGCGATCTGCGCCCACGAGAAGAAGCCGATGATGAGGGCCACCGCGTACCAGGTGGTCCCGGCGCGGGCGTTGCCCGCGATCGCGGCGACCATCACCAGCAGGGGCACGATCATGAACACGTCGGCCACGCGCATCATGAGCGCGTCGATCCGGCCGCCGTAGTAACCGGCCGTGGCGCCCCACAGGGAGCCGATGACGGTGCCCATGACCGACACCGTGAACGCCACCTTGAGCGTCTGCTGGGCGCCGCGCATGAGCTGGCCCAGGACGTCGTGCCCGGCGGTGGTGGTGCCCAGCGGGTGGTCCGCGTTGGGCGGCACGCTCGGCGGGATCTCCAGGTGGACGGTGTGGTCCCACCTCCACAGGAGCGGGCCCACGAAGGCGGCCAGGACGACGACCACCAGGACGACCAGGCTGATCATGGCGGCCCGGTGGCGCAGGAACCGGGACAGGATCATCTGGAACTGGGTGCGTTCGGCACCTCCGACGCTCTCGGCGTCGGCGCTCCGCGGCGCCTGGGGCGCCCTCTTCTCACTCATAGCGAATCCTCGGGTCGAGCACGCCGTACAGGAGGTCGGCGATGAGGTTGGCCACGATGACCATGACACCGCTGAGCAGCAGCCACGCCATCAGCGCGTACGAGTCGTTCTTCTCGACCGCGGTGATGAAGAACTCGCCCAGGCCGCGCCACTGGAAGACGCGTTCGGTCAGGACCGCGCCGTCGATGATCCCGGCGATGCCGACGGCGACCACCGTGGTCAGCGGGATGAGGGCCGTGCGCAACGCGTGGCGCCGGATGACGACGCGGTTGGGCAGGCCCTTGGCGCGTGCCAGGCGGACGTAGTCGCTGTTGAGCACCTCGAGCATGGAGGTCCGCTGGTACCGGCTCCACGAGGCGAAGCTGGTCAGCATCAGCACGATCGTGGGCAGGGTCATGTAGGCGAAGGCGTTGGTGACGAGCCCCCAGAAGTCCTCGCCCTGTGCCTGGTAGACGCCGTCGCCGATCGTGGCGAGGACCTGGTCGCCCACCAGGTCGTTGAAGCTGACACCGGCCTGCTGCATGATGCCCGCGAACCAGAAGACGGGCATGGACAGGGCCAGGAAGCCGATGAACGTGAGCGTGTAGTCGAGCTTGGAGTACTGGCGCATGGCGCTGACGACGCCGGCCAGGACGGCCAGGCCCAGCGCGAAGACCATGGACGCGCCCACCAGGCGCAGGGTGGTGCCCAGCCGCTCGGCGATGTTGGCGCCGATGTCGTAGCTGTTGCTCTGCGTGGAGGGGCCGAACTCGCCCTGGAGGAGTCCGATGTCCCCGTTGCCGCCGATGCCGGTGATCCAGAGCCAGTAGCGCTCGGGCATGGACCGGTCGAGGTAGAGCCGCTCCTCCTGGAGCTGGATGACCGAGGGGTCCGGGGGCGGCTGCTGCATCCTGAGCTCTGTCAGGGGATCACCGGAGACGTCGATCAGGACGAAGGTGAGCACGGACGCGAGGATCAGGATGGGTATCGCGCCCAGGACGCGCCGCACCGTGTAAACGAGCATGAGTGTGATCCTTCAGGGGTGGACGAGGACCAGCCCGGGCCCGGGAGGTTCTCCCGGGCCCGGGCCACGGGCCTTGTGCCGCGAACTACTCGGCGAGGTCCCACTCACCGATGTTGTAGGTGGCGCGGTAGCTGGACTGGAGGTTGTCCTCGACGTTGGCGAGCCTGTCGTTCACGAAGAAGTAGTTGGGCTCGGCCACGATCGGCAGGACGTAGGCGTCCGGGACCACGGCGGCCACGGCGGCGTTGGCGTGCTCGGCCGCCTCGTCCAGGTTGGCGGCCGTCGCGGTGGCCTCGGCGTGCTCGTCCACCTCGTCGTTGGAGTAGCCGCCGAAGTTGCTGGTGCTCTCGGAGTGCCAGAACTGCTCGGGGCTGGAGGCGAAGTACGGGCTGCCGCTCCAGCCGAACTGGACGATGTCGTAGTCCTGCTCGGCCAGCATCGTGCCCAGGTCGTCGGTCATCTCGATGGTGGTCTCGATGCCGATCTCGGCGAGCTGGGCCTGGATCAGCTGCACGGAGTTGTTGCGGATGACGGTGTCGGTGCTGCGCAGGCGGAACGGGCCGACCTGCTCGCCGTCGAGCATGAGGGTGTCCCCGTCGAGCTCGTAACCGGCCTCCTCCAGGATCGCGGTGGCGGCCTCGACGTCGCCGCTGCCCTGCCCGGACTCGGAGACGAGGTCCTCGAAGTACTCGCTGTCGCTGCCGAAGATGTGGTTGTTCTTCAGCTCGTACTCGGGGTATCCGGCCTCGAAGTTGCGGCTGGCGATCTCGTCGCGGTTGATCGCGGTGAACACGGCCCTGCGGAGCTCGACGTCCGAGAGCCACTCGTTCTCGGTGTTGATGTCGATGTGCTCCCAGATGTTGCCCTCGCCGATGGTGAGCGTGGCGGTCTCCATCCCCTGGAGCTGGGTGATGATGTCCTCGCTGTACTGCGCGGGGTTGGCGCCGTCGATCTCGCCGTTCTGGAAGGCGGGGATGAAGGTGCCCTCGTCGGTGTTGTACGGCATGATGATGCGGTCGAGCGCGGGCTGCGTCTCACCGAACCACTCGGGGTTGGGCTCCTTGACGACCTGGTTCTCCAGGTCGCCGTCCACGATCTGGTAGGGGCCGCCGGACCACTCGGGGCGCGTCTCGTGCAGCCAGGCGTAGTACTCGCCGAGCTGCGCGGGGTCGTCGACGTCCCAGCCGTTCTCCTCGGCCAGGTGCGCCGGGTAGAAGCCGCCGCCAACGCTGTGCGCGTCGAACATGCCCATCCACTCGGGGTTGGACAGACCCTCCTTGAGGGTGAAGGTCGCGGTCTTGCCGTCGACCTCGACCTCCTCGACCATGTCGGCGCCGGTGGTGCCGCGGGAGTCGCAGGTGTCGCAGTAGCCCTCGGTGGGGGACGCCGACATCATCATGGTGACCCGCAGGTCCTCGCCGGTCATCGGCGTGCCGTCGTTCCACACGGCGTCCTCGGCGAGGGTGAAGCTGAACTGGAACGGACCCTCGTCGGGATTGTCGTTGATGAGGGTGGGCTCCTCGGCGAGGACGTCCATGTCGTACTCGTACGTCGCGTCGGGCTGGTACTGCCCGGTGAAGGGCACGACGCCGGAGAGTGCCTGGATGACGTAGACGCTGCCTCCGGCGCTACTGATGGCTCCCCAGGCGGCGGGAAGGCTGTTGATCACCCATGTGACCTCCTTCTCCTGCTCGCCTTCGCCACCACCGCCGCCGCTGCAGGCGGTCAGCACCATCAAAGCGGAGGTGCCCGCCGCGGCGAGCGCGAGCGTCTTCCTTCGTTTGTGCATCAGTTACACCCTTGATCACTAATACGAGCCGAACCTCGGGGTTGTGTGGTTCGCACACGCCCCGCAGAACTAGGCGATTAGTCGATCAGAAGACCATTGAGCGAAATGTCTGTATAGCCCTACTGCTGGATTCGTGACCCATCCGCAACCGGTTCGCGCCCATCGCACCGAGCCGCCGACACAAAGTCCATACCCCGTCCAGACATGAGGGTCACCGCAGGTCAGAGCCCGAACCCAGGAGAACGGACCCCCTCTCCGGATTCGGACAAGCCAGAAATACATTGCGGGCTAGTTACGTCGGCGAACAACGGCTAAGGTAAAGTAAACGTCGTTTAACTACCCGAACGTCCCAAATGACTACACAGAGGAAAACGGACAAAAGTCCCCAAAGTACACATATAATCCCGAATGTTCGCGACGGCCCCCCGTTCGCCTTCATGGCGACTCCCACAGGAAACAGAATGCAACAAACATAGGATGACGTGATGTTAATCAGACACAAGCGCCCTAACCCCTCAGGCAGGCGCAGACCACACCAGGCAGGTACGGAAATCCACAGCTCCGGTTGTCCGAAACCACCGTCCACGCGCCGCCGGAGCCGATAGGGTTTTGAACGGCGATTGCCGTCATCCCACCCGCGGTGCCCACTGAGAGAGGCTTGTGCCGTGTCCGAAACAGTCCGCCTGGTCTGCCCCGTAGGCCGCAAGCACCTGGAGCTGTGGGGCGGCTACGGTCTGGTGGCTCTCGGCGCCCTGGCGATCGCGGTCGACGTCTCGCACTGGGCCAACATCACCCTCGGCGTCCTCCTGGCCCTCATGGGCGCCGCCCTGGCCGCGCACGGCCACATGATCAAGGCGCCCGTCCTGGAGGTCTCCGACGGCGAGTTCCGCTACCAGCGGGGCCGCTACATCGTGCGCGTGCCCTTCCACGACATCGGCTCCTACTACGTGCTGCCGGGCCGCATCCGCTCCCTGGGCCTGTACGACAACGCCGGGCGCCCCAAGCGCTTCCCCTCGCTCCAGAGCCGCCGCACCTCGCGTGCCTACCTTCCGCTGACCGGGATGACCAGCCCGGCCCGGGTCGAGTCCTTCATGGCGGTGGCGGGCATCCCGCCGCGCGGGCGCTCCCTGACGTCCTGAGCGCGGCGGCCGCTCCCCCGGGGCGCGCGCCCACCCCTCCCGAGGTCCGCCCCCTGC
>NZ_QPFC01000331.1:0-5121 GCF_003427465.1 Nocardiopsis sp. TNDT3
CCGCTGGGGGGGCGGGGAGGTCTGTCCGGTCTGGAGGGCGGGCCGTCCCAGCCGGTCCCGGCGGCGCGGACGGGACCGGTGCCCGCGCGCGTCCCTCAGGCGGCCCCGGTCAGGGAGCGCACCACCGCCAGCTCCCCACCCGTGGGCTCGGGGGTGACGGCGAGGTCGTCGGCCACGGCGAGGCCCCAGCCGGTGGCCTCGCGGACCGCGTCCGCCTCCACGCCCGGGTGCACACCGGTCAGGACGAGTTCGCGGGTGAGGGGGTCGGGTTCGAGCACGCCGAGGTCGGTGATCACCCGTACCGGACCGGCGCCGCGCAGGCCCAGGCGTTCGCGGTCGCCGGGGCCCGAGCCGTGGCCGACCGAGGTGACGAAGTCGACCTTCTCCACGAGGGCGCGGCGGCTGTGCCGCATGATGACGACGACCTCGCGGCAGGAGGCGGCGATCTCGGGGGCGCCGCCCGCCCCGGGCAGGCGCACCTTCGGGTCTGCGTAGTCGCCGATGACGGTGGTGTTGATGTTGGCGTACCGGTCGATCTGGGCGGCGCCCAGGAAGCCGACGTCGATCCGTCCGGCCTGGAGCCAGTAGTTGAAGACCTCGGGGACCGAGACCACGGTGTCGGCGGTGTCGGCGAGGACGCCGTCGCCGATGGACAGCGGCAGGTGGTCGGGGACGGCGCCCAGGGTGCCGGACTCGTAGACCATCCACAGGCCCGGCGCGTGGGTGCGGCGGGCCACGTTCGCGGCGGTGCTGGGCAGGCCGATGCCGACGAAGCAGGACATCCCGTCGCGCAGCGAGCGCGCCGCGGTGACGGTCATGATCTCGTCGGAGGTCCAGGGCGCGGCGGTCACAGGCCCCTCCCGGCGGGCTCGACCGGGGCGGGGGCCCTGGTGAGCTCCTCCAGCCAGGCGGTGAAGGCTCCGCGGTCGCGGCCGACGGCGTCCCAGGCCCGGTAGGCCTCGTTGTCGCGCTCGTAGTAGCCGTGGGCGTAGGAGGGCGCGGCACCGCCGGGGACGACGCTGACCCGGTCGACCACGCGCGCGGGCAGGACGACCTGGCCGGGGACGGGGTCGAGGGTGTCCACGACCTCCTCGACGGTGGCCAGGGCGCGGTCGGCGGCCAGGACGGCCTCCTTCTGGATGCCGGTGATGCCCCACAGCTGCACGTTGCCGCGGCGGTCGGCGCGCTGGGCGTGCACGATGGTGACGTCGGGGTTCAGGGCGGGCACGGCGGCCAGTTCCTGTCCGCTGAAGGGGCAGGTGACGGACCTGATGTTGGGGTTGTCGGCGACCAGGTCGGTGCCGGAGTAGCCCCGCAGGATGGCGAAGGGCAGGCCGGAGGCGCCCGCGACGTAGCGGTTGGCCATTCCGGCGTGGCTGTGCTCCTCGATCTCCAGGGGCACGGGCCAGGAGGAGGTGACGGCGTCGCGGAAGCGGTGCAGCGAGCCGACCCCGGGGTTACCGCCCCAGGAGAAGACGAGCTTGCTGGCGCATCCGGCGCCGATGAGCTGGTCGTAGACGATGTCGGGTGTCATGCGCACCAGCGTGAGGTCGCGCAGGCCCTGGCGGATGATCTCGTGCCCCGCCGCCACGGGGATGAGATGGGTGAACCCCTCCAGTGCGACGGTGTCGCCGTCGTGGACCAGCTCGCGTACCGCCTCGTCCAGGGGCACGATCATGGAGCACTCCTGTTCGGCTGCCGAATGGTTGTTCTCAGAGCGAACATCCCGGCTATGACGGTAACGCCGTTCCCGAGCGTGGTCAAGGCACGCGTGAGGACCGCACCGTGCGTGCGGTGGAGGGAATCACGAGGGGCCGGACGTCCACCCGGACGGCCGAACGGCCGCCTCCAGCGGCGCAGCAGCGGGGCGGCGGGCCCTCCTCGGACCGGGGACGCCTGCGGCAGGAACCCGGCCGGAGTCCGGCGCCGCACCGGACGGACGGCTCGCCGAGACGCCACGAAGGCCAGGCGCCGGGACCGGGCGGGGCGGGACCGGGCTCAGGCGGCGCGGAGCCCGGCCAGAGGGGGCTTCCGGTCAGGTCGCGGGTTCGCCGCGGCGCCACCTCTCGTGCTTGGCGCGCATCTCCTCGGTGTCGTTGAGGCGGGGGAAGGGCTCGTTGGGGACGTCGGCGCCCAGGAAGGCGCACAGGCGCTCCCACCCCTCCCCTGCCCGGTACACCAGCAGCCGGTCGGCCGGGACCTCCGCGACCACACGGGCCGTGTGCCGCTCGAAGGCCGCCACCGCGGTCGCCTCATCGGGGTTCCCGCCGGAGGGGACCCCGAAGTGCGAGAGCCACATGCGGTCCAGAAGGGGGAGGATCGTGCCCAGCAGGGGCGGAACCCCCGCTCCGGCCGGCTTGCCTCCGGCCTCGCTCACGATCTTGAAGATGGTCGCGCGCATGCTCTCGTACCACCGGTGCGGGTCGCGGACGGTGAGCAGGATCCTCGCGTCCGGGAAGGCGTCGGCGAGTTCGCGCCAGAAGAACGACAGCGGCCAGTCCACGCCCGAGCGCCAGCCCTCCAGCAGGCGCGCCCAGTCCACCTCCCCGGCGGGGGTGTCCGCGATCCCGGCCCAGCGGGCCGCCAGGTCCGAGGAGTCCAGCACCTCGGACATGTGGTGGCAGGGGCCGAAGCCGAGCCGTTCCAACGCGGCCTTCACCGACGTCGTCCCGGTGCGCGGGAAGCCCGCTCCGATCACGTCCACCGTCGTCCCCCTCGGTCGTCGCAGGGCTTGGCGCCCGGAGCAGGGGCGCCCCCTGGTCACTTTCCGTTGTAGCACGAACACGCCGGGCGTGAGGGGCTGTCGCCGATATCCGGTCGGGACGGCCCCGGCGGGAGGCTGGTGGCGACCCGGCGGGAGGACCGCCCGCGCCGTCCGGGGGCGTCGGGGCACCGGACGCCCCCGCGGCGCCCCGGGAACGGGCCCCGCCGCTCCGTCCGACCGGTGTGAGAACCTTTCCGGGGGCCGCGGCCAGCCGCCCCCGCAACCGAACCGGGAAGAGCAGATGCCGACCGAAGAAGAAGAGGCCCGCGGCGCCCACTTCGTGCAGTCCCTGGAGCGCGGCCTGACGGTCATCCGCGCCTTCTCCGCCGAGCGGCGCTCCATGACGCTCAGCGAGGTCGCGCGCGAGACCGACCTGACCCGCGCCGCCGCACGCCGTTTCCTGCTCACCCTGGTGGACCTGGGCTACGTGCGCACCGACGGCAGGCTGTTCTCGCTCACGCCGCGCGTGCTGGAGCTGGGTTACGCCTACGTGGCCTCCGCCGGGCTGCCCGACGTGGCCCAGCCCCACCTGGAGGACCTGTCCGCCCGGGTGCACGAGTCCGCCTCGGTGTCGGTGCTGGAGGGAGACGACGTGCTCTACGTGGCGCGTGTGGCGACCTCACGGATCATGGCGGTGGCCATCCGGGTGGGCACCCGCTTCCCGGCCTCGGCCACCTCGATGGGCCGGGTGCTGCTGGCCGGGCACGACGACCGGAACCTGGACGCCTACCTCGCGCGGGTGGAGCTGGCCCCGCTGACCCGGTTCACCATCACCGACCCGGCCGAGCTGCGCGCCGAGCTGGAGCGGGTGCGCGAGCAGGGTTACGCCATCGTCGACCAGGAGCTGGAGGAGGGCCTGCGCTCGCTGGCCGCGCCCATCCGCGACGGCTCGGGCCGGGTGATCGCGGCCGCGAACGTGTCCGCGCACGCCAACCGGGCCTCGATCGAGGACGTGCGCCGCGACCTGCTGCCCGCGCTGCTGGAGACCACCGCGCGCATCGAGGCCGACCTGGCCTCGGTGGCGCGCCGCGACGCGGGTTCCTGATCCCCCACCCTGCGGTTGCGGGCCGCCCGGCGACGCGGGAGCCCTCCCGGCGAGGGCCTGGCCGGTGGCGCCCGGATCGCACCCGCCGCGACGCGGGAGGCCTCGGCGAAGGTCTGGTGGCGCCCTGAACGTCCCCGCCGCGACGCGGGCCCCGGAGCGGACGGTCGACCGGGCCGCGCGTCAGGTCCGGGCCGCCCGGGCACGGTGGCGCCGGACGGCGTCGCGGTTGCCGCAGGCGGGCGAGCAGTAGCGCTGGCGCCCGCCGCGCGAGAAGTCGGCGTAGACGCGGTCGCAGCCGTGCGCCGCGCACCGGCCGAGCCGGTCCATGCCCCGGCCGGTCAGGTGCAGGGCGGTGCCGACGGAGACCAGCGCGGCCACCTGACGGTGGGCGGGCAGCAGGTCGGGGCGGTAGTGCAGGTGCCACCCGGTACCCGCGTGGTCGGTCAGGCGCGGGGCGGCGGAGAACTCGATGAGCAGCGGGTTGAGCCGTTCTGCGCGGGCGGGCGCGTCGGGGGCGTCCACCACCCGCGTCCAGCGCCTCAGGAACTCACCGACGGCGGCCACGTCGTCCTCGCCCACGGGGCGTTCGAGGAGGAAGCCCACTCCCGCGCAGCGGCGCTCCAGGTCCGACACACCGCTCAGCGGCCGGTTGACCAGGTCCACGGCCAGGGTCACCGGATCCTCGCCGTAAGGGTTGAGATGCATAATGCCATTACACCAGACTGGCCCGATGCACACACGGCACGAACACCACTGGACCACCGAGTCGGACCACACCACCAGCGAGGGCGTCGTCGCCTACCAGCGCTGCGCGTGCGGGGGGCGCAGGGTGATCCTGACCCGGGCCTTCGGGCTGCTCCAGGACGACCTGGCCTCGGTCGGCCCCGCGCGGGGGTGAGCCGGCGCGGTGGCGTGGGCTCAGCAGCCCCCTTCGGAGCCGAGGAGGGCCCGCAGCACCGCCACCGCCCGCTCCCCCGCCTCCTCGGGCACGAACACGTGGTCGTGGTGGAAGCCGGACACCACGTCGCACGGCAGACCGGCTCCGGTCAGCGCGGCGGCCACCGCCGCCACCAGAGCCACCGCCTGGGCCCCGGCGGGGGCCTCCAGCGTGATCCAGGCGAGCGCGTCGTCGTGGGGCAGCCCGGCCGCGTCGGCCTCCTCACGCGGGCACACCACGGTCAGGGCCTCGTCCTCGGCCACCGTGACCACCGGGCGCACCCCCTCGGGCAGGGACGCGCGGTCCGGCACGGTGGTGAAGACGTAACCGCCCGGGCGCAGCCGGACCCGCGTTCCCGCCAGCAACCGCTCCAGG
>NZ_QPFC01000332.1:0-4175 GCF_003427465.1 Nocardiopsis sp. TNDT3
CGCCGACGAAGCGCACGTCGGGGTGTTCCAGAATCCTGCGCAGCGCCCGGGCCACGCCCTTGATCTTGGTGTGGTCGGGGGCCACCCCGTAGCGCACCAGCCCGTAGGGCGTGGGCAGGCGGTCCATGACGTCGACCCGCACGGGTACGCGCCGCTGCCGGGTCAGGGCGTCGGCGGCGTAGACGCCCGCCGGGCCGGAGCCGATCACGGCCACCCGGAGCGGTGCGGCGGTGCTGTGCTGCTCAGGTTCGGAGGAGCTCATGCGCCCATTCTGGCAGCCCGGGGGCGTCCCCCGGGCTGCCTGGGACACGTGCGCTCAGGCGGTCTCGTCGGCCAGTTCGCCGGCGGACTTGGCGCCGTCGGTGTGCCGGGAGACCGTCTCGGTGAGGCTGCGGGACAGCTCCTGGGGGGTCAGGCCCTGCTCGCGCAGGATGTCGTCGCGCTTGGCGTGGTCCAGGAACTCCTGCGCGATGCCGAACGTGCGCACCGGCATGTCCACGTCGTGGTCGCGCAGCAGGCGGGCCACGGCGTCGCCGACCGCGCCGGTGCGGCCGTTGTCCTCGATGACCGCGACGACGCTGTGCTCGGCGGCCTCGGCGACCAGGGCCTCGTCCAGCGGCTTGACCCACAGGGGGTCGATGACGGTGACGCCCAGCCCCTGGGCGGCCATCCGGTCGGCGACCTCGCAGGCGACCTGGGCCATGGTGCCCACGCCCACGATGAGCAGGTCCTTGGAGTTGCCGCCGTCGGCGGCGCGGCGGAGCAGGTCCATGGAGCCGACCCTGCCCACGGCGTCCAGCTGCTCGGCGACCGCGCCCTTGGGGTAGCGCACGACGGTGGGCGCGTCCTCGACGGCGACGGCCTCGCGCACCAGGGCGCGCAGGCGCTCGGCGTCGCGGGGCGCGGCCAGGCGCAGGCCCGGGACCACCTGGAGGATGGACATGTCCCACATGCCGTTGTGGCTGGCGCCGTCGTTGCCGGTGATCCCGGCGCGGTCCAGGCAGAAGGTGACGCCCTGGCGGTGCAGGGCGGCGTCCATGAGCACCTGGTCGAAACAGCGGTTGAGGAAGGTGGCGTAGACGGCCACGACCGGGTGCAGGCCGTTCATGGCCATGCCGGTGGCCGCGGTGGCGGCGTGCTGCTCGGCGATGCCCACGTCGAAGGTGCGCTCGGGGTAGGCCTCGGCGAACTTGTTGAGGCCGGTGGGGTGGAGCATGGCGGCGGTGATGGCCACCACGTCGGGGCGCTCGGCGCCGATCTCCACCATGGTGTCGGCGAAGACCGAGGTCCACTTGACGGCCTTGGGGCCGGGCTTGGCCTGGCCGGTGGCCACGTCGAAGGGGCCGGGGGCGTGGAACTGGTCCTCGTCGTGGTTCTCGGCCGGGGCGTAGCCCTTGCCCTTCTGGGTGATGCAGTGGACGATCGCCGGGCCGCCGAAGTCGCGGGCGCGGCGCAGCGCCTTCTCCAGGGCCTGCTCGTCGTGGCCGTCGATGGGACCGAGGTACTTCAGGCCCAGGTCCTCGAACATCATCTGCGGCTGGATGGCGTCCTTGAGGCCCTTCTTGATGCCGTGCAGCGCCTCGTAGAGGGGCTGGCCGACCACGGGCGTGCGGTTGAGGGTGGTCTTGGCCAGGTCCAGGGCCTGCTCGTAGCCGGGGGCCATGCGCAGGGAGGCGAGGTGGTCGGCCAGACCGCCCATGGTGGGCGAGTAGGAGCGGCCGTTGTCGTTGACCACGATGACCAGGCGCCGGTCCCTGCGCTCGGCGATGTTGTTGAGCGCCTCCCAGGCCATGCCGCCGGTGAGGGCGCCGTCGCCGATGACGGCGACCACGGTGCGGTCCGTGCGGCCCCGCACCTCGTTGGCCTTGGCCATGCCGTCGGCGTAGGACAGCGCGGTGGAGGCGTGGGAGTTCTCGACGAAGTCGTGCTCGGACTCTGCGCGGGAGGGGTATCCGGACAGGCCGCCCTCGGACTTGAGGTTGGTGAAGTCGTGGCGGCCGGTGAGCACCTTGTGCGCGTAGGCCTGGTGCCCGGTGTCGAAGATGATGGGGTCCTTCGGGGAGTCGAAGACCCGGTGCAGCGCGATGGTCAGCTCGACGACGCCGAGGCTGGGGCCCAGGTGCCCGCCGGTCTGGGAGCAGGAGTCGACCAGGAAGTCCCGGATCTCCTGTGCCAGCGCAGGGAGCTGGTCGGCCGGAAGCCTCTTGAGCGCTTCCGGATTGTGTATCGACTCGAACAGTGCCACTGTCTCGTCAGTCCCCTCGTCCCGCGTGTCCGTTGAGTTTGCCGTCCCGTGCCCCTGACGTGGGCCGGTCCTGGCTACCGGCAGGTATCCATACCCGAGTTTATGGGCGTACGTCCACGGGTCCTACCCAACCCCGCGCGGGAGCGGCCCATGCAACGCCCGTGCCGTCCGGTTACCGGGTTTTCGCGTACATTACTCGGTTCCCGGAGCGGTGGCCGCGCGTCAGCCCAGGAAGGCCTGGGCGAGCAGCCCCAGCGCGGAGGCCGCCACCACCGCCAGCAGGGCAGCGCGCAGCCGCCCGGCGTCGACGCGGCGGCGCAGCGCGGTCCCGGCGAAGAAGCCCGCGACCACGAGGGGGATCGCGCAGGCCCCGACGGCGGCGGTCCGGGCGTCCATCTGGCCGCCCAGGGCCAGGGCCGCCAGCGAGACCGCGCCGCCCAGCAGGAAGAACGCGGCCAGGGTGGCGCGGACCCGGGCGGGCTCCTCGTACTGGTAGAGCAGCGCCATGGGCGGGCCGCCGATCGTGGTGGCGGTGCCGGTGAGCCCGGACAGGGTTCCGGCCGCCACGAGCGAGACGGGGGTGATGCGCACCCGCAGGGACCAGAGCGAGAGGGCGACGGCCACCAGCACCATCGCCCCGACCGCGCCCGCCAGGGCGCGGGGCTCCAGGACGGCCACCACCCACACCCCCAGGGCGGTTCCGGGCAGGCGCGCGGGCAGCCCCCAGGCGAGGCCGCGCCAGTCCACGTGCCGCCACTCCTGCAGGAGCGTGAGTCCGGGCAGGACGATCACGGCGACCAGGAGCGCCCCCGGTACGAGGGTGGGGTCCAGGAAGGACAGGACGGGCGCGGCGACCAGCCCGAGGCCGAGGCCGACGGTGCTCTGCACCGCGGCCCCGAGGAGGACGGCGACCGCCGCGGCGATGACGAACGGCGCCACGTCGGTGGGGGCGAGCAGACCGTGGCCGCTGGGGGCCAGGAAGGAGGCGGCGGAGAGTTCTACGGGCACGGCGTGCGACGCTACATCCCCACCGTCCCGACCGGGTTCAGGAGATAGGGAGATGGGATGACCGTGCGGGTTCGGCGCGCCGGACGCCGTCCACGTAGGCCAGTGCCCGTTCGGGGTGCAGGAACCACCCGATCAGGTCGCCGGGGTCGCTGAAGCAGTTGGCGAAGCGGTCGGCCGTCTCCTGGTGGCGCGCGGCGAGGCGGTACAGCTCCTCCAGGTGCGGCGGAGCGGTGAGCAGGACCCTGCTCCACGCGGTCACCTGGCTGGCCAGGCGCCAGTAGGCGGCGAACGCCGAGCGCATGAAGGCCTCGTCGAAGGGCCGACGTCCGTGGTCGACGACGGCGCGGCGGTAGACCTCGGCGCCGAAGGAGGCCATGTTGGCCCCCTGCGCGGTGACGGGGTCGTTGGCGACCACGGAGTCCGCCATGCCCAGGACGGGGGTTCCGTTCGCCAGGCGGGCGACGGGTTCGCGCACCACCGGCGCGTAGCCGCCGCGCAGGGCCGCCCCCGGGTCGGCGAGGCGGGCGTGGGCCAGGCGCTCGTACTCCCAGGGCGCCTCGCGGTACAGCACGTCCAGCAGGCCCGCGAGGACCTCCTCGCCGGAGGCGCCGGGGGGCAGCGGCCGGTCCAGGGGGCCGCCGGGCACCGCCTCGACCATGACGGCCTCGCAGACCCCGGCCAGGGAGTAGGTGGGCAGGGTGGTGACCTCCCCCGCGCCGGGGACGACGGTGCGGCTGAGCACGGGCCCGTCGGGGTGGGGCCCGGCGCCGGTCACGTAGGCCAGCGCCAGGGAGCGCTGCGGGGACCGGAAGTGCGAGCGCCGGGTGTCGCGGGGGAAGACCTCGGAGAGCGCGCCGCGCCCGGAGGCGACGACGGTGAGTTCGTGGTCGGCGGCGAGCCGTTCCAGGTCCTCGGCCAGGAC
>NZ_QPFC01000032.1:0-2145 GCF_003427465.1 Nocardiopsis sp. TNDT3
GCTCCGGCCGTCCCGCCACCGCCCCTCCCCCGACTTAGGAAGACACCGATGACCAGGCAGCTCCTCACCGTCGACGCCGACGCTCAGGACGGGCACGCGACGATCACCGAGGCGGTCGAGGCCGCTGACAGCGGCGCCCTCATCACCATCGCCCCCGGTCGCTACGAGGAGAGCCTCGTCCTGCGCGACGTGGTCACCCTGATGGCCCGCGACGGCCTGGGCAGCGTGGAGATCACCACCGCCAGCGGCTGTGCCGTGGTCTCGGGCGCCGAGGCGGTCAAGCTGTCGGGTCTGGTCCTGCGCGGCCGCCACGCCGACTACCCCGCGGTGGACATCCCCCTCGGGCAGCTGGAGATGGCCGACTGCGAGGTGGAGGGCGCCTCGTGGACCGCGGTGTCGGTGCGCGGCGAGGGCGCGCTCGCCATGCGCGACAGCCGCGTCACCTGCTCGGCGGGGGCGGGTGTGGTGATCACCTCCTCGGGACCGAGCGTCATCGAGGACTGCGTGGTCGAGGAGGTCGACACCAGCGCCGTGGTCATCGGCGAGCAGGCCCGCCCCACCATCCGCTCCTGCGTGCTGCGCGACGCCGGGGGCAACGGGGTGTTCGCCAGCGGGCAGTCCGGGGGCACGATCCGCGACTGCGAGATCTCGGGGACCAAGAAGCCCGCGGTGGCGCTGGAGGAGGGGTCGGCCACCTCGCTGCTGGGCGCGCGCGTGCACGACGTCGAGGGCGACGGGCTGGTGGTCTCCAGCAGGTCGCGCCCGCTGGTCGAGGACTGCGTGTTCGAGGACGTGGGCGGACGCGGCGTCGTCGTGCACAACGGGTCGGACCCGCAGGTGGCGCGGGTGCGCGTGGCCCGTACCAAGGGCGTGGCCATCCACCTGTCCGGCCGGGCGCGCGGGACCTTCGCCGAGTGCGAGGTGGAGGAGTCGGAGGGTAACGCCGTGCTCGCCGAGGAGCGCGCCTCCACCGCCTTCCTCGGCCTGGTCGTGCGCGGCGGACAGGGGCTGAGCCTGGGCGGCGACAGCGTCGTGGAGTTCGACCGCGGACTGGTCAGCGAGACCGCCGGTCCCGGCGTGGTCGTCGAGCAGTGCGCCCCGTTCCTGCGCGCGACCGCGATCACCGGGACCAGGAGCCAGGGCGTGGTGTTCGGCAGGGGCGGGCGCGGACGCCTGGAGGACGTGACGCTGGAGCGCACCGGCAAGAGCGCGGTGTCGGTGGAGGAGGGCGGCGCGCCCCTGCTGACCGGCGTGCAGGTCTCCGGGAGCCGCGACGCCGGGATCTCGGTGGGTTCGGGCGGGTCCGCCGACGTGCGCGACTGCGACGTGTCCGCGTGCACGGGCGACGGCATCGCCGTGCGGGCCGGGGGCAAGGCGACGGTGCTGCGCACCCGGGTCTACAACGGCCGCCGCAACGGCGTGCTGGTGGCGGCCAAGGCGAGCGCCACGCTGCGCCGGTGCGAGGTGTTCGGCAACGGCGCCGACGGCATCCTCGTGCACTCCGCCGAGGACGTGGCGGTGGAGGACTGCTCGGTGCGCGACAACGGCCGCTCCGGGCTGCGCCAGACCGTGGCCAGCCAGAGCATGCGCACGGAGGAGCTGCTCAGCCGCGGCAACGGGGCCCCGGACGCCTTCGGTGACCTGGCGGGCGCGCCCGTTCCGATGCCGGAGGCCCCCCTCCCCGAGGAGGGGGACGAGGAGGCCGAGGAGGTCGGCCCCATGATGGAGCTGGACCGGCTGGTGGGTCTGTCCGGGGTCAAGCACGAGGTCAAGACGCTCGTCACCCGCAACCAGATGGCCCAGCGCCGGGCGGAGATGGGTCTGCCCACACCGCCCATGAGCCGCCACCTGGTCTTCGGCGGCGCGCCCGGTACGGGCAAGACCACCGTGGCGCGGCTGTACGGGCAGATCCTCGCCGAACTGGACGTGCTGCGCTACGGGCACGTGGTGGAGGTGGCCCGCGCCGACCTGGTCTCGCAGTACGTGGGCGGCACGGCGATCAAGACCACCGAGGTGTTCGAGCGGGCCAAGGGCGGCGTGCTGTTCGTCGACGAGGCCTACACGCTGGCCAACGGCAGCGAGGGCGGCGGCAGCGGCCCCGACTTCGGCCGGGAGGCCATCGACACCCTGGTCAAGCTCATGGAG
>NZ_QPFC01000333.1:0-2814 GCF_003427465.1 Nocardiopsis sp. TNDT3
CGCGCCCGCCTCGGCGCGTACGCCGAGGCGGGGCGGTGCGAGCTGGTGGAGGGCGACTTCCTCCGGGGCGTGCCCCGGGACGCCGACGTCTACCTGCTCAGCCGGGTCCTGCACAACTGGTCCGACGAGGACGTCCGCGCCGTGCTGCGTAACTGCCGCGAGGCGATGGCCCCCGACGGGCTGGTGCTGATCGCCGAACGCGTCCTGCCCGACGACGGCGCCCCCTGGCTCACGGCCGTCCTGGACGCGCACATGATGGTGATGACCACCGGGGCCGAGCGCACCGAGCGCGAGTACGAGGCGCTGCTGCGTTCGGCCGGGCTGACCACCCGGGGGATCCGCGACCTGCCGCTGGAGATGCGCCTGCTCGTGGCCGGACCGGTGGACGGAGGCGCCTGACCCGCACCGCCCCTCACATGCGCCAGGGCAGGTGGAGCCACGGGCTCTGCGGGTCCTTGGCCAGCACCGCGTGCGCCCGCACCGAGTCGGTGTAGTACGGGCCGAACGCGCCCTCGTCGAAGGCCATCGCCCGTCCCAGCACGAACCCGGCGGACATCTCCTGCCACGACCCGTGGTAGCGCATGGACTGCGCGCCCGCCCGCAGGATGTGCGCGTGCGCCGCGCGCTCGTCGGCGTACCCGGCGTTGACGCCCCACCGCGCGAGGTTGACCGCCCGTCCGAAGTCGTAGGCGCGCACCGTGCGCACCGGCGTGCCCGGGGGCAGCACCCCGTCACGCACCATGCGCTCCTCGTACTCCCAGACCTGCGCGGCCGCCGTCACGAGCTCCTCGTACAGGCCGGGGGCGGCGTTCCGCTCCTGGCACCAGCGCACGATCAGGTCCGGCCAGACACCCGCGTCGAAGGGCCACCCGGGGGCCTGAGCCATGGCCAGGGAGCGCAGGTCCAGCACGATCGACAGCGCCGTCGGGGAGCGCGCGTCGTCGGTCAGGCGGCGCAGCGCCCGGTCCCAGCCCGCGTGGTCGGTGATGCCCCAGGAGTCGCGGAGCTTGTCCCGCTCGTCCTGGGCGTCGCAGCACGAGCACGAGGAGTGCACCGCGTTCCACACCCCGCCGTTGGCCGTGGGCATGTGCGCGCCGGAGGCCAGCGCGTGCGCCATCGGGCCCTGGAAGAACCCCTGCGGGTCGCTGCGGAGCCTGGTCCGCGCGGAGAACAGTCCCATGTCCCCTCGTGTCCTCTACTTCTCTCCGGTGTCGAGCAGGCGGTCGATCCGTCCCGCCTCGTGCCTGGCCGTGACGGCGTGCTCCTCCGAGGCCAGCAGCGACTCGCGCCACTTCTCGGCGGTCTCGGCGACCTGGACGTCCAGCCGCCGCACGGTCGCCTCGGCGGTGTCGCGGGCCTCGGCGCGCCTGGAGCGGTCGATCACCAGCGCGACCCCGGCGCCCGCCGCGGCGGCCACGCACAGGAACCAGACCAGGCCGCTGCCCGAGGTCAGCCCCAGCAGCGCCAGCAGAGCCGCCATGGCGAGGAGGCCCCAGGCGTAGGTCCGGGCGGGGCCGGTGTCGCGCCAGCGCTCGCGCAGCTGGGTGCGGGCGCGCTCCAGCTCCCGGGGTTCGGCGCCGTGGGAGGAGACCGTCACCCGCACGCCCTGCGCCTGGAGGGTCGTGGAGTCCTCCACCGGCGCGGCGGCCTCGCGCACCAGCTCCTCGGCGCGCTCGGCCACGGCCGAGCGCTGCAGGGCCAGGGCGAAGGTGCGGCGGTGGGGCGGCCCGTCCCGGCGGACCAGGTCGTCGCCGAGCAGGGAGGCGACGGTGCCCACGGGGTCGGTCCACCGCCGCGGCGCCGCGCCCTCGCCGCTGCTCTCGATGACCGCGCGCAGTTCGCGGGCGCGGGCCAGCAGCGGGGCCTCCTCGGGGCTGCCCTCCTCTACCAGCAGGCGCAGGGTCTCGTTGAGGAACGCCGCGCTGACCTCGTCGGGGGCGAGCGCGGCGGCGGAGGCGTCCTGCCCGTCGAGCGCGACGACGCGGGCGACGCCCTCGCGCAGCGCGGTGATCCGCCGCGCGGCCTCGGCGCGCCCGGCTAGACCGCCGGTCCGCTTCCCCCGGGAGGCCGGGGCGCCGGGCTTCCCCGCGCCGGAGGCCGGGGAGCCGGGGGCGTCCGCCGCCAGGGCGGACAGGCCCGCGGAGGCCGGGACGCTGACCTGGGCCTCGGACCAGGCGCGCAGCGTGGACAGCAGCAGGTGCTGTCGGGCGTCGTCGCCGAAGGAGCCGTCGGCGGTGAGCAGCCACAGGGCGCGCTGGCCCCGGGTCACCTCCTCGGCGGGGGAGGGCAGGTGCGGGAGCAGGTCGGCGGTCGCGGCGGTGTCCATGGCGCGGGCGTGGCCCGCGCTGGTCAGGGCGGTGGCCAGCGCCGCGAAGTGGCCCGCGCGCTCCGCGTCGCGCCGGGCGGCCTCGTCGAAGCGGACGCGGGCGGTGTCGGTGTCGCCCTCCAGCAGCGCGTGCAGGCCGAGGGCGGCTGGAACCAGCCAGTAGCCGGGGACGTCCTCCAGGTCCAGGAGGGCCGGGGGTACGCCGTCCAGCATCTGGAGGGTGCGGTGGCGGGCCAGGGCGGCTCCGTCGAACATCGCCAGGACGGCGCGCACGTCGCTGAGTTCGATGAAGGCGTCCAGGGAGGCCGAGACGCGGTCCAGCCTCTGTTCGAGGGTGCCCCGGACGCGGGACAGCTCCGAGCGCATGCTGCGGCGTTCGACGGCCATCTGGTAGTGGGCCGAGCCCAGACTCTCCTCCAGTTCCCGGATCTTCCGGTTCTGGGAGTAGTCGATCCAGTCGCTCATGGGGTCCTTTCTCGCGCGGGGCG
>NZ_QPFC01000334.1:0-3721 GCF_003427465.1 Nocardiopsis sp. TNDT3
GGCCGTGTGCCCACCGCGCCCCTCAGCGCTTTCAGGCGCAGGTGTCGACGCCGTTGCGAGCCGCGATGCGGTACAGGTCCTCCAGCTCCGACGCGTGAGTGTCGGCGAGGAAGTCGTCTCCGGCGGCCTGAGCAGCCTGGAACGACCGGTAGGTCTCGTTGATACGGACCTTGATCTCCGCGAGGAACTCGCCCATTGCACCTCTTCCAGGGGTAGGCACCGGGGCACGAGGGTGCTCCGGCGCGGAATCCGTTCGCGCACGCCACGGCGTCCGCACGGTCGAAGTGTCACGTCCCTGTGACATGCGTCGGCGTCGCGGTCCGGCCGGGGGCCGGTGTCCACGCGCGCGTCCTCCTCCTGTACCCCCGCCGGACCTTCGCCCAAACCACAGAATTCCGGTGTGATGCTTTCGTGATCCGCCCCCGGCCGCCCCCGTCTCCGGACGGCCGACCCCGCCGCGCCGGGCCGGGGGAGCGCGCCGACAGGCCGCCGGGACCGGGCGCGGGGTCCTCCGGTGCGGATTGCACCATGTGTCGGACAAGGGTGTCCCATGACACATTTTCCCGGGAGGGCTGGTGCTTACTTGTTTCTTATTCTTGATGTGTCAGATTTGAGATGTGCGGGGTTAAGTCGCTGCCGGCGGTTGGGGGATTCGCCGGCAGCGGCTCCCCGTGCCCAGGGGAGCGTGAAGCTCCCGGCCCAGCGCCCGCGTTCACGCGGGGCGAGGAAAACGGGCGGTTCGCGAAACCGCCCCGACGGGTTTACCGTCTCCTTACCCCGACCGTGAAAGAACGGATGACGCGGCCGGGACCAAGAACGCCGCTGCCGGTGTGTTGGGGGATGCGCCGGCAGCGGCCCCCTTTCTTTGCGGACCAACGCTCGAGAAGGACAACGTGCGCGTACTCGTGGTCGAAGACGAACGGGTCCTGGCCGACACAGTGGCGGTCGGACTGCGGCGCGAGGCGATGGCCGTGGACGTGGTCTACGACGGCGACGCCGCCCTGGAGTACACCGCGGTCAACGACTACGACGTCGTCGTGCTGGACCGCGACCTGCCGGGCACCCACGGCGACGACGTGGCCCGCGCCCTGGTCCGGGAGAGCTACAACGGGCGCATCCTGATGCTCACCGCCTCCGACGGCGTCCAGGACAAGGTCGAGGGCCTCACCATCGGCGCCGACGACTACCTGGCCAAGCCCTTCGCCTTCGCCGAGCTCATCGCCCGGGTCCACGCCCTCGGCCGCCGCTCGGCGCCCCCGCTTCCCCCGGTCCTGGAGCGCCACGGCATCACGCTCGACCCGGCCAACCACCGCGTCCACCGCGACGGCCGCGAGGTCACCCTCACCCCCAAGGAGTTCGCCGTCCTCCAGGTGCTCATGCGCGCCCAGGGCACCGTGGTCAGCGCCGAGGGGCTGCTGGAGAAGGCCTGGGACGAGAACGCCGACCCCTTCACCAACGTCGTCCGCGTCACCGTCATGACCCTGCGCAAGAAGCTCGGCGACCCACCCGTCATCCAGACCGTCCCCGGCGCCGGGTACCGGCTGTGAGACCGGCGGAGCGGACCGAACCGGGACAGGTCGAGCCCACCCGCCCCGGCGACACCGGTACGTGGCGGCGCCTCAACACCCTCACCCCCGAGGGCTCGGGGACCGAGCGCTCCGCGGCCGCCGCCCGGGTACACCACTTCACCGACAACCTCAGTCTGCGCGCGCGGCTCACCCTCATCTACGGGATGCTGTTCTTCGCCGCGGGCTCGGTGCTGGTCCTGGTCAACTACCTGATCGTCGCGGTCCTGCTCAACGCGCTCCTGGTCGAGCAGAGCTTCGCCGAGCTGCGGGCGCACAGGGACCTCATCGAGCAGGTGCTCACCCACGTCACCCGGTTCTCGCTGCTCGCGCTGTTCCTGGTGGGCCTGCTCGCGGTCGCCCTGGGCTACGCGGTGGCCGGAAGGGCGCTGTCCCCGCTCCAGAAGATCACCCGCATCGCCCGCCGCCTGTCGGAGCGCTCCCTGCACGAGCGCATCGCCCTGTCCGGGCCCGACGACGAGATCCGCGAGCTCGCCGACACCTTCGACGGCATGCTGGAGCGCCTGGACCGCGCCTTCGACGGCCAGCGCCGCTTCGTCGCCAACGCCTCGCACGAGCTGCGCACGCCGCTGGCGATCAACCGCACCCTGCTGGAGGTGGCGCTCAGCGCCCCCGACGTCTCGGCCGACCTCAAGAGCGTCGGACAGACCCTGCTGGAGACCAACGCCCGCCACGAACGCCTCATCGAGGGGCTGCTCCTGCTCGCCAAGAGCGACCGCGAGCTGGAGGTCCGCGCCAAGGTCGACCTGGGCGAGGTGGCCGGGACGGTGCTCAGCCAGCTCAGCGGACCGGTGGCCGACTCCGGCCTGAGCCTGCGCCAGGACCTGCGCCCCGCGACTGTGGTCGGCGACCCCGTTCTGCTGGAGCGGCTCGTGGGCAACCTGGTGGAGAACGCCCTCAAGTACAACGTCGAGGCGGGCGAGATCACCGTGCGCAGCGGCATGTACGAGGGCACGCCCGCCGTCCAGGTGGAGAACTCCGGCAAGGTCATCCCCGCCTACGAGATCGAGGGCCTGTTCGAGCCGTTCCGCCGCGGCTCCGGCGACCGGGTGGGCTCGGGCCGCAGCGCGGGGCTGGGCCTGTCCATCGTCCGGTCCGTGGTGCGCGCGCACGAGGGCGCGGTGACCGCGTGGCCGCGCGCCGGGGGAGGACTGGTCGTCACCGTGCGCCTTCCCCTTCCTCCGGGAGAGGGCGCGGAGCGGCGCTGAACCCGCCCACCGGGCCAAGCTGCGTTTGGCCGGTCTTCGTGGTATCTATACGTGTCCGATGACACGCCGGCCCGTGTCACGGGTGCCGACCCCGGGTGGGTATGCTTCCCCGGGCGTGGACACGGAGGGAATCCCTCCTGACGTGGGCATGTCCTGCTTTTCGTCCGCCCCTGGGGGAGTGTCCCGCGCTTTGTCCGGAGTGGGCGAAAACGGATTTCCCAGGTCTACGAGGCAGCCGACGTTGGGTAGTACACAGGGGTACGGCCCCGGCGCAGCCACACGTGGCCGCCTTCGGTCACGAGGCGGCGAAAGTGCTGCTGACCTGTGGACAGTGGCCCGGGAGGGGACACGGTCCGCCGACATCGGGAAAACTCATCGGCCGAACCGGGCACAACCAAGGTCTCTCAAGCGTTACACCCGCGCGACGAGGCACTGAACGAGGGGGATGGGAGTTAGCAGAGATGGCCACCGACTACGACAGCCCGCGCAAGACTGACGAGGACATCAACGAGGACAGCCTCCAGGAGCTGCAGGCGCGGCGTGTGGACAAGGGCACCGGCACGATCGACGTCGACCCCGACGAGGTGGCCGAGGGCATGGAACTGCCCGGTGCCGACCTGTCGGGGGAGGAACTCGCGGTGCGCGTGCTCCCGCGCCAGGCCGACGAGTTCACGTGCTCGCGCTGCTTCCTGGTGCACCACCGCAGCCAGCTCGCCGAGCAGCGCGCCGGTCAGCTGGTCTGCAAGGAGTGCGCCTGACCGGACGGGACGGCCCCTGAACCGTCCCGTCCCGGGCGGCTCCCGTCCGCGCGGTCGCGAAACCACCCCGCCGCCGTTCGGAGGGAGCGTGTGAGGCCTTCCGGGCTCCTCGCGGGGAGCGCGGTGGAACACGACGGCGGACGGCCGACCACACTGCGGTGCGGTCGGC
>NZ_QPFC01000335.1:0-3294 GCF_003427465.1 Nocardiopsis sp. TNDT3
ACCGCGTCACCGGCCGGAGGGGGCGCCGGCCGACGCGTCGCGACCGGTGCCGCCCAGTGTGGTCCCGCACCCGCGGCGGGTCGGGACCGTCCGACCCCGCCACAGGTACGGGACCGACACGAAGGAGGTCCCCTGGTCCACGTCGGCGACGGTCGCGGCCGGTCCGCTAACGCACGGCGACGAAGTCCTCCGGGTCGCGCGGCGGCCTCTCCTTCGGCGCCTCGGCCGCGTGCCCCACGGCCACCGCGCCCATCGGCCGCCACTCCTCGGGCACCTCCAGCACCTCGCGCACCACGTCCGCGCAGAACATGGTCGAGGAGACCCAGGCCGACCCCAGCCCCTCCACGGCCAGCCCCACCAGCAGGTTCTGCACCCCGGCGCCCATCGCCACCAGGAACATCGACCGCTCGGCGTCGGCCCGGCGCGCGTCCGGGTAGGGGTGCGCCCCGTCGGCCACCAGGAAGGGCACCACCAGGTACGGCGCGCCGCGCAGCACGTCGCCGCGCCGCGTGCGCCGGGCGATCTGCTCCTCGCTGAACCCGTCACCGCGCAGGTCCGCCACCCACGCCGCGAGCATCGCGTCCAGCAGCCGCTTGCGCGTGTGCGCCGACTCCACCAGCACGAAGCGCCACGGCGTGGTGTGGTGCGGCGCGGGGGCCGTCACCGCCGCGGCCACCGCCCGCCGCACCGCCGCCGGATCCACCGGCGCGTCGGTGAACGAGCGCACCGTCCGCCGGGCCGGGACCACGTCCCGCGACCCGTACCGGAACAGGTCGGTCTCGGGCGTGCGGATCAGCACCGCCGCCCCAGGACCGTCCTCCTCGGTGACCAGGCCGCCCAGGCCGCTGACCACCGCGACCGGGACACCGTTCGTCTTGCCCTTGACCAGTTCGCCCGCGCCGGCGATCTCGTCGGCCACCGCGTTGACGGTCGCCTCCATGAGGTTGCCGTGGGTGTCGGCGGTGCCGCGCAGGTCCTGCACGGCGGACAGCCCGGCGGCGCCGATGGCCACGTCGGTCTGCCCGATCCGCCACGGCCGCCCGAAGGTGTCGGACACGATCACACCGACGTTCACGCCCAGGCGCTCGCGCAGCCCGGCGCGCAGCGCGCGGGCGGAGGCGTCGGAGTCCTCGGGCAGCAGCAGCACGGTGCCGGGCTCGACGTTGGAGGCGTCCACCCCCGCGGCGGCCATGACCAGCCCCTGCCGGGTCTGCATGATCCCGGTCCTGCCCGTGCGGGCCACCACCCGGACGGTCTCGGAGGCGACGGCCTCCTCCCGGTCCATACGGCGGGCGCGGCCCTCGGCCTTGCTCACGATCTTGGAGGTGACCACGAGGATGTCCCCGTCGGCCAGCGCGGTCCCGGAGGCGGCCACCGCCTCGGCGACCAGGGCCGACAGGTCGTCGCCCGACCGCACCTCGGGGATGCCGCCGAGCCCGCGCACGCGCAGTTCGGTGCTCACTCGCCGCCTCCCCGCCTCTGCGCCAGCTCCACGGCCAGGTCCACGGCCGCCCGTGCGAGCGCCTCGGTGGCGGCGGGGTCGCTCATGTACAGGGGACGCGAGCGCACCTCGATCCCCTCCACCTCGGTACCCGCGTCGGCCTCGTCCACCAGCCAGCCGTCCAGCAGGTCGGCGCCCAGGTGCGCGGCGACCGCGCCCGCGCTGGTCTCCACCCCGATCGCGGTCAGGCAGGCGTCGGCCATGCCGCGCACCGGCGCTCCGCCGATGATGGGGGAGACGCCCACCACGGTCTTGGCCACCATGGCCTCGCGGATCCCGGGGACGCCCAGGACGGAGCCCACGCTGACCACCGGGTTGGACGGGGGCAGGATCACGGCGTCGGCATCGGCGATCGCCTCCAGCACACCGGGTGCGGGCTTGGCCGTCTCGGCGCCGACGCTGACGATCTGTTCGGCGGGCAGCGCCGCGCGGTGCCGGATCCACCACTCCTGGAAGTGGATGGCCCGGCGCCCCCCGCCGTCGTCGACGACCACGTGCGTCTCGACCTGGTCGTCGGTCATCGGCAGCAGCCGCACGCCCGGGCGCCAGCGGTCGCACAGCGCCTCGGTGACCGCCGAGAGGGGGAATCCGGCGGCGAGCATCTGCGTCCGCACGATGTGGGTGGCGGTGTCGCGGTCGCCCAGACCGAACCAGGTGGGCTTCATGCCGTAGGCGGCGAGCTCCTCCTTGACGGTGAAGGACTCGTCGGTCCGGCCCCAGCCCTGCTCCTCGTTGATCCCCCCGCCGAGGGTGTACATCACCGTGTCCAGGTCCGGACAGATTCTCAGCCCGAACAGGGTGATGTCGTCACCGGTGTTGCCGATGACGGTGACGCTGCTGTCTGTGGTGTGCTCTTCGGTGGCCGACGCCACGGTTCCGAGCGCCGCCCTGAGGCCGCGGAGGAACCGCGCGCCGCCGATACCGCCAGCCGGTACGACTATCCGCATGCGTCCAAGTCTGGCAGTCTGGGGGCGTGTATGGGTCGTCTGCCCCGCCGTGGGCATGATCCGTGTGTGACCGTTCCGGTATCGGAGATCCGTGAACTCCGTGGCCGCGGTCGCCATCCCACTCTTCGGCCCCGCCCGGTGTCCCCACATCCATGCCCGGACGCGGTCGATCCACACGTGACAGCCCGACGCCGTTCCCAACGACCCGACGGCGAAGCAGCAGTAGATGGGGAACCTCTCTTGAAGAACGAAACGCTAGAACGCCTGCGCCTTCCGGGGGCCTGGGTCCTGCTTGCAGCCGCGGGCGTGCTCATGCTCTCCGGACTCATCCAGGTGATCGTCCGATCCAGCGGCTGGCGCTCGGAGACGTCCTTCGCCTCGGCCATGTACGACGCGGGCTCCGCCAACTTCTTCGGTGTGACCATCACGATCCTGGTCGCCGTCGCCGTGGCCCTCGTGCTGACCAGCGAAAGGACCAGGGCGGGCGCCTCCCCGGTCGTGCTGACCGCGATGATCATCACCGGTGTGGGCCTGCTGTTCTGCCTGATCACGGTGATCTGCGGCTTCATCGACGCGATCAACATCGGCCACGGCTTCGCCCGGATGCTGGGGACCGTCGCCCAGGGCGCGGTGCTCGGCATCTTCGGCTTCGCCGCGCTCAAGGCCTTCAACGACCCCACCCTGGTCCCCAGGGTGGTGCGGCCGCAGAACGCCTACCCGCAGCAGTTCCCGCCCGCCACCGGCGCGCAGCAGTCCTTCGCCCAGCCGGCCTACCCGGGCCAGCCCGCCGACCCCGCCCAGCAGTACGGCGTGGACCCCGCGCAGCAGGCCTACGGCCAGCAGTAC
>NZ_QPFC01000336.1:0-3060 GCF_003427465.1 Nocardiopsis sp. TNDT3
GCCGCGGGCCGCACGGCCACCCTACGACGCGGGCCCGCGACTCCGGGAGACCCCGCAGCGCCGGTGCGGAACGCCGGGGTCGGCAGTCGCCGCGACGACGCGAAGCCCGTCCGCGCGGAAGGTGGTCTCGCGTCCGTCCGCGCGGCGGCCTCGGGCCGCGGGGGTCAGTGCGCGGTTCCGGGGACGAGCAGGCCCTCGGCCTCCAGGTCCGCCCACAGGTCCTCGGGGACAGGGGCGGACAGGAGGCGGGCGTCGTGCGTGATCTCCCCGGCCGAGCGGGCCCCCACCAGGACCCCGGCCACCGCCGGGTGGCGCGCGCAGAAGGCCATCGCCGCCTGGGGCAGACCGACCCCGTGGCGGCGGGCCACCGCGGCGATCCGCAGCGCCCGGTCGCGCAGCGGCCCGGGGGCGGCCGCGTAGTCGTAGGTGGTGTCGGCGGAGGGCTCGTCCACGGCCAGGATCCCGCTGTTGAACACTCCGGCCGCGATCACCGACACCCCCGCGCGCAGGCAGGCCGGGAGCATCGTGGCCGCCGCCCCCTGGTCCAGCAGCGTGTACCTGCCCGCGAGCAGCACGGCGTCCACGTCGGTCTCCACGGCGAAGCGCTCCAGCATGCGCGCCTGGTTCATGCCCGCGCCGATCGCGCCGACCACGCCCTGGTCGCGCAGCTCGTGCAGGGCCGGGTAGGCCTCACCGGCCGCCTGCTCCCAGTGGTGGTCGGGGTCGTGCAGGAGCACCACGTCCACCCGGTCCAGGCCCAGCCGCTCCAGGCTCTGTTCCAGGGAGCGGCGCACCCCGTCGGCGCTGAAGTCCCACCGCCGCCCGTACGCGGCGGGAACGGCGAAGCCCTGGTCGTCCCACCGCACGGCGCGGTGCGGGGTGGGCTCCAGCAGGCGGCCGACCTTGGTCGAGACCGCGTACTGCTCGCGGGGCAGACCGGCCAGGGCGCGGCCCAGGCGGCGCTCGGCCAGGCCCAGGCCGTAGTGGGGAGCGGTGTCGAAGTAGCGCACGCCCGCCTCCCACGCCGCCAGGACCGTCGCGGCCGCGGCCTCCTCGTCCACCTCCCGGTAGCCGCCGTTGCCGAGCGGGGCGGTGCCCAGCCCGAGGGGACTGAGCTCCACCGAGGACCCGCCCAGCCGGACCCGCGTACCGGGACTGCGTTCCATTCCCTGACTCCCCCTCCGCATGGGCCGATGACGGCGAATGGTCGACCCACCGTCACCGGGAAAAGGTTTTACCCGGCTTCCACAACGATTACCGAATACGGTGAGCCACTGCCGCCACCCCTCTCATTACCACCGGAGAACCGCGACAGGGAAGGCCCTCTTTCTGGCCGAAAAAGGCACGGAGCGCACACTAGAGCAGCCATGAAGCGGCAAGTCAACCCGTTTTCCACCTGCACATTCACCTAAACCAAAGGGAAAACGGGGGAACCGTTCCCGCACATTCTCATGTGATGCACACCACCTAAAACAAAAGAGCGGGACGTGGTAAATTCTCCGTATTGGAACGAGGTGTTTAAAACCAGAGCCCCTCCCTCACGCGCCTTCTCCGCCCCCGGAGGCGTCCGTCAAGCACCACCCAGCTGACGAAGGGCACCACGGATGAACACGCAGACCCCCCATGCGCACCCGCCCGACCTCCGCTCGGTCATGCGCCTGTTCCCCACCGGCGTGGCGGTCCTGACCTCGGGCAGCGGAGCCGAGGCCGTGGCCACCACGGTGAACTCGCTGATCT
Organism: Nocardiopsis sp. TNDT3; assembly: GCF_003427465.1. NCBI lineage: Bacteria > Bacillati > Actinomycetota > Actinomycetes > Streptosporangiales > Nocardiopsidaceae > Nocardiopsis > Nocardiopsis sp. TNDT3. Next base: position 1,738 of record NZ_QPFC01000336.1, read on the forward strand.
CCGTCACCCTGGACCCTCCCACGGTCCTGGTCTCCCTTCACGAGACCTCCCGCGCCGGCAGGGTCGTGGACGCCACCGGAGGCTTCTGCCTGAGCCTGCTCTCCGGCGGCCAGGAGACGCACGCACGGCTGTTCGCCGCCTCCGACAAACCCCGCGGCGAGGCCCTGGGCCCCTACTTCACCACCACCCCCTCGGGCTGCCTCGTCCTGCGGGGCGCCCTGGGCGGGCTCACGTGCGAGACCACCTCCGTCCGCCAGGAGGGCGACCACCGCATGTACACCGGGCGGGTCAGCGCCACCCACCTGGGCGACCCCGCGGACGGCGCGCTCCTGTTCCACCAGGGGCGGATGGTAACGGCGTGAACCCCGTGCTGCGCGCGGTGCGCGGCGGCACCGGTGTCGCCGGTGACACCCGCGAGGCGATCGCCGCGGCGACCCTGGCCATGGTCCGCGGGGTCCTCGACCGCAACGGGCTCTCCCCCGCCGACGTGGCGTGCCTGTGGTTCACCGTGACCCCCGACCTGACGGCGGACGTCCCGCCGCTGGTCCTGCGCGAGCACCGCCTGCTCGACGACGTCCCGGCGCTGTGCGCCGCCGAGCCCGTCTGGGACGGCGCGCCACGCCGCACCGTCCGCGTGATGGCGCTGGCGCGCGTGGAGCCCGGACACGAGGTCCGCCACGTCTACCTCGACGGCGCCACACGCGACCGCCCCTGAGACGCCACCGCCCCCCACCCCCACCGACGACCGCAGCCGGGGAGACCGCTGTGACCGACCACGCCCTGTCCGACCTCCGCAGACGGGTCAGCTCCGTGCTGGGACCCGACACCGACCACGTCCTGGGCCCCGCGCCCGGGCACGCCAACGTCTCCGGCTTCGCCACACGCGACACACTGGCCGTGCTGCGCCCCACCCGCGCCGAGCAGGTCCCCGCACTCCTGCGGGCCCTGGACGACGCCGACGCCCCCTCCCTGTACGCGGTCTCCACCGGCCGCAACTGGGGCCTGGGCTCGCGCGAGCCGGTCGGGGACGGCGCCGTACGCCTCGAACTGCACGGACTGGACCGCGTCCGCCGCGTCGACACCGACGCGGGCTGGGCGGTGATCGAGGCCGGAGTGACCCAGCGCCAGTTGTCGGAGCAGCTGGCCGGTACCGGCCGCATGCTCAACGTCACCGCCTCCTCCGCGCACACCAGCGTCCTGGGCAACGCCCTGGACCGGGGCGTGGGGCTGCGCCGCCAGCGCGTCCACGACCTCGTCGGCCTGGAGGTGGTCCTGCCCGGGGGCGAGGTGGCGCGCGTGGGCTGGTGGCCCGGCGAGGGGGGC
>NZ_QPFC01000337.1:0-5921 GCF_003427465.1 Nocardiopsis sp. TNDT3
CCCCCCCCCCCCCGCGGGGGTGAGCCGTCCGCGCGCGCCCACCCCCGGGGCCTCGGCCCTTCGCCCACCGCACCGGCCGCCTACTCCACCAGCCGGTACCGGCCGGAACGGCGGGCCAGGGCCGCGCCCTCGCCCCGTACCCCCGGCAGGTTGGTGACGTCGGCGAAGAAGACCACGTGGTCGCCGACCGCTACTTGCTGGCGCACTGAGCACTCCAGCGCGGCCAGGGCCTCGTCCAGCACGATCGCGCGGGTGTGCTCTCCCCGGTGGTGGGGCTGGTCCGTCACCAGCAGGCGCGCGCTGGGACGGCCCTCGGCGGAGAAGCGCCCGGCCACCGCCCGCTGGCCGCCCCCCAGCACGTTGACGGCGAAGGCGCCGACCTCCTCGATCACCTCGGCCATGTAGCCGCTGGCGTCCACGCTGACCGACACCACTGGCGGGTCGGCCGAGACCGACCCGAAGGCGCTGACGGTGGCCCCCACGTCGTCGCGTCCGTCGGCGACGGTCACCACCGTGACGCCGACGGGCAGCAGGGCCATCGCTTCCAGGTACGTCAACGGATCTCCCACAGCCCCGGCATCATCAGCGGGCCGCCGACCGGCAGCCCCATCGCCACGGCCACGTGCTCCAGGGGACCCCAGGCGCTGACCACGGTCTGCGGGCCCGAGGCACCCACGTCCTCGCTGGACTCGTGCTGGCGGATCCGGTCGAGCGGGTTCGGGCGGGGGAAGGGCCGCACCGGGAGCGGCCCCGCGCCGGCCTTCTCACGGGCCAGCCGGACGGCGGTCTCCAGGCCGCCCAGCTCGTCCACCAGACCGCGCTCGTGGGCGTCGCGGCCGGTCCACACCCGGCCCCGGGCCACCTCGTGCACCTGCTCGCGGGTCATCCCGCGCGCGGCGGCGACCTTGCCGGTGAAGTCCTCGTAGATCTCGTCCAGGAGCGCGTTGACCCGCTCCCACTCGGACTCGGTGAAGGGCCGGTCGGTGTCGAACATGCCCGCGTGCTCGCCGGTGCGCACGGAGTCGCTGGTCACGCCGTACTGCTCCTTCAGCGCGCCCAGGACCGGTTTGCCGGTGATCACGCCGATGGAGCCGGTCAGGGTGCCCGGCTGAGCGACGACCGCGTCCGAGCCCAGGGTCACGTAGTAGCCGCCGGAGGCGGCGACGTCGCCCATCACGGCCACCACGGGGATGCCCGCCTTGCTGGTCAGCTCGGTCTCGCGGCGGATCGCGTCGGAGGCGGTCGGGGAGCCTCCCCGGCTGTCCACCCGGAACACGACCGCCTTGACCTGGGGGTCCTTGCGCGCGGCGCGGAAGGCCGCCGCCACGGTGTCCGAGCCCATGACGGTGCCGCCGCCCAGGGGCGAGCGCCGGGTCCGGCCCAGGCTGATCGTTCCGGTGGCCGAGATCAGCGCGATGTGGCCCCCGGTGTTGCGGGACAGCTGCTGGGGCGCGGTGTGCTTGCGGTGGTAGCGGGTGACGAACTGCAGCTGAGGCTCACCGCTCAGCTCCCCGAACAGCTGCGCGTACACCTCGTCCCGGTGGGCGAGCCCGTCCACCAGCTTGTGCTCGACCGCCTCGCGGGCCAGGAAGGGGCCCTTGGAGACCAGCGCGCGCACCTCCTCCCGGGGCAGACCCCGGGCCAGGGAGACCGCCTCGACGATCTGGTCGCCCAGCGAGGTGACGATCCGGTCGCTGGCCTCGCGCTGGGCGGCGGTGTAACCGGTCTCGGTGACGCTGTTCATCGCGTTCTTGTACTCGTGGCGCGCGCCCACCTCGTAGGACACGTCCAGCTTGTCCAGGGCGCCCTTGACGAAGGTCGTGCGCATCATCAGGCCGGTCAGGCCGAGCACGCCGGTGGGCGCCATGACCACGCGCGAGAACGCGCAGGCCAGGTAGTAGGGCAGGTTGCCCTCGCCGGTCTCGCCGAAGGAGTCGGCCCAGGCCACCGCGGGTTTGCCCGCCGCGCGGAAGTCGGCGACGGTGTCGCGCAGCTCCTGGACCTTGGCGAATCCCAGGGACCGGGCGTCCACCCGGACCAGGAGGGCCGCCACCCGCGGGTCGCGCGCGCCGCGGCGGATCCCCTCCAGGACGTCCAGGTACTGCTGCCTGCGCCGGTTCATGATCTGGCTGAACGGATCCCCGGGGGCCTGGTCGGCGACCCCCTCCGTCAGGTCCAGCTCCAGCACCAGCGGCCCCTGGGGGCGCTGTCGGGTCTTCATGATCTTCGCGAGGTCCACCATGGGCCCAGCGTAGTGCTCCGGGGTGCGGGACGCCGTCCGGAACGGGTTGAATCGGGCGATGCGGTCGTCGGGCGCGCTAGGGTCAACGGTGGTTCGAGCACGGGATCCACGAGAGGGACGACGGCATGGCGGGCATCCACGGGCGAGGGCGGCGGGCGCGCGCCGCACGCGTCGGCACGGGAACGGTCGCGGCTGCCGCGGCGCTGCTGCTCCTGTCGGCCTGCTCCGGAGGGAGCGAGGCCGAACTTCAGCTCGGCGAGAGCGGGCCCCTGCCCGCGGCGGAGCCCCCGGCGCCGGAGGAGTTCGCCACCGAGAGCATCGAGGGCGTGTCCCTGAAGGTCCCCGAGGGCTGGCAGACCCAGAACGAGGGCGGCGTGCTCTGCGTGAGCCCGCCCGGACAGGAGCCCTGCGGGTACGGCTCCGTGCAGTTGACCCCGCACGCGGCGGAGAACCACCCCCAGGGCTGGCCGGGCGAGGGTGAGGCGTTCAGCAAGGAGGGCGGCTGGGCCGCCGACACCGGCAGCTGCCGCAGCCTCAACACCGCCGCCTCCGGGGGCATCGGCGTGGAGGGGGCCGAGCTCGCGGTCTCCGACTTCACCGACCACGCCGACGGCCTCACCTCGCACCACTCGGTGTGGAACGTGGCGTGCGTCAACGGCGACACCTTCGAGGTGCGCATGTGGTTCCTGCCGGTCAGCGACGTCCTGCTCTACGTGTGGTCGGCCGACTCCCAGTACTCCGCCGTGTACGACGAGATCGCCCTGTCCATGGACACCAGCGAGTACCAGAGCTGACCGCCCCGGTTTCGGTTCGACCGATTACCCGATCGGGTGTCCCCGGGGTCCGATGAGGCCGTAGGGTCGTACTCGTTACGACGACGACGGCCGCCCGCGCGGGCGGCGCGGTCGCAGGCGACGTGAATCGGGGGCAGCACTGGTGACCACCATCGGAGCGGCGGGACGTGTCGTTCAGTACACGCTCGACAACGGATTGCGTCTGGTGACCGCTGCGGCCTCCACGGGCCAGGTCGCCTCCGTGAACCTGTGGTACGGCGTGGGGTCCCGGCACGAGGTCCCCGGGCGCACGGGGTTCGCGCACCTCTTCGAGCACCTGATGTTCCAGGGCAGCGGCGGCGTCGCCAAGGGCGAGCACTTCGAGGAGGTCGAGAGGCTCGGCGGCGACATCAACGCCTCCACCTCGACCGACCGCACCAACTACTACGAGACGGTCCCCGAGCACGCCCTGGACCGGATCCTGTGGCTGGAGGCCGACCGGCTGGCGACCCTGCGCGAGGGCATGACCCAGGAGGTCCTGGACAACCAGCGCGACGTCGTCAAGAACGAGCGCCGCCAGCGCTACGACAACCAGCCCTACGGCACCGCCCTGGAGCGCATCCTGCGGCTGGCCTACCCCGAGGGCCACCCCTACCACCACCCGACCATCGGCTCCATGGCCGACCTGGACGCCGCCGACCTCGACTACGTCAAGTCGTTCCACAGGGCCCACTACGGTCCGGACAACTGCGTGCTCACCGTGGTCAGCGACCTCGACCCCGAGGACGTCCGGGGCCGCGTGGAGAAGTTCTTCGGTCCCATCCCGGCCCGCGAGAGCGTCCCCGAGGCGCCCGACGCCGCCCTGGAGGCCCCGCTGGGCGGCCCGGTCCGCGACGCGGTCACCGAGACCGTGCCCGCCGCCGGGGTGTTCCTCGGGTTCCGCGTCGCCCCCTACGGCGAGCGCGGGTTCGACGTCATGCACCTGGCCTCGGCCGTCCTGGGCCAGGGACAGGGCAGCCGCCTGTACCGCTCCCTGGTGGTGGACCGCCCCATCGCCGCCGACGACGGCGGCGGCGCCGCCGACATCCTGCCGTTCCGCTACACCGACAGCCTGATGCTGGTGAACATGCTCGCCCGCGAGGGCGTCAGCGGCGACGTTCTGGAGGAGGCCATGCGCGAGGAGATCGCCAAGCTGGCCGCCGGGATCACCGAGGAGGAGCTGGACCGGGCCCGCGCCGTCCTGGAGCGCGACCACCTCCAGTCCATCTCCAGCCCCTCCGGGCTCGCCGACAGCATCAGCAGCTGCACCCAGCTGTTCGACGACCCCGAGCTGGCCTACACCTGGCCCCGGCGCTGGGACGACATCACCGCCGAGGAGGTGCGGGCCGCCGCCGAGCGCGTGCTGGTCGACGACAACCTGCTCGTCGTCCGCTTCGACCCCGAGGAGTCCGGGGCCGCCGAGGCGGCCGGGGCCGACACCGTCGACGCCTGATCCGGGTTCCGTTACCGCAAGCCGCAGAAAGAGCCGCAGAGCATGCCGCACAAGTCGCGTCCGGACCTCGGTGCCGTAGCGTCCTACACCTTTCCCAAGCCCCGCCGCCTCACCGTCGGCGGCGGCACGGTCGTCGCCATCGACGTACCCGGCCAACAGCTCGTCTCCCTCCGCCTCGTGCACCCCCACGGCGGTGCCGCCGAGCCGCTCGACGCCATGGGCGTCAGTGCTCTGACCAGCGAGGTCCTGGAGGACGGTCCCAACGGCAACAGCTCCCTGGCGCCCGCCCTGGAGCGCCACGGCGCCGAGTGGGTCTCCCGCGTCAACTGGGACGCCTTCATCACCGGCCTGGACGCCCCCGCGGGCCGCCTGCCCGAGGCGGTGCGCCTGTTCGCCGACGCGGTGCGCCGTCCCGCGCTGAACCCCGACGACGTCGTCCGCCGCCGCGACCAGCTGCTGGAGCGGTTCTGGCTGGAGGCGGCCTCGGCCAGCACCCTGGCCATGCGCAGCCTGGGCGGGCAGCTGTTCACCGGCCGCTACGCCACACCGCTCGCGGGCGGCCCGGTCAAGCTGGCCGACGTCACCCCCGAGACCGTGGCGGCCTTCCACGCCGACTCCGTCGCCTCGGTGGCCGGAACCCTCGTGGTCGTCGGCGACCTCACCGGGATCGACCTGGAGGACCTGGGCAAGACCGTGTTCGGCGACGCCGCCGCCGTGCGCGCGCCCGAGCCGACCGAGCCCGCCCCGCCGCCCGGGGAGCTGCCCCGCGTCCTGATCGTGGACCGGCCCGGCTCCGTGCAGTCCGCCCTGGTCATCGCGCACCGCGCCCCCTCCCGCTCGCAGGTGGACCTGCCGCGCGCCGAGGGCGTCAGCGAGGTCCTGGGCGGCATGTTCACCTCCCGGCTCAACCTGGAGCTGCGCGAGCGCCTGGGCTACACCTACGGCGCCGGGTCCCGCTTCGACCTGCGCCGCGACAGCGGGGTGTTCTTCATGTCCGCCCAGGTCGAGGCGGACACCACCGCCCACTCGGTCACCTCCTCGCTGGAGCAGGTCGCCAAGCTGCGCGAGTCGGGGGTCACCGAGGAGGAGCTGGCCGCCGTGCGCGACTCCAACACGGTGGGCCTGCCGGTCACCTACGCCACGGCGCGCGCCATGGCCGGGGCCCTGGTCGACATGGTGGTGCACGACCTGCCCGAGGACCACGTGGACCGCGTCCGGGCCGGGTACGAGAGGCTCACCAAGGAGTCCCTGGACAGCGCCGCCACCGAGTACCTGCGCCCCGAGGAGTCGGTCGTGGTGGTCGTCGGCGACGCCGAGCGCCTGCGCCAGCCGCTCACCGACACCGGGGTCGGCCCGGTCGAGGTGCGCACCCCCGACTCGCTCTGGACCTGAGGCCGACGGGTGCGCCGGCCGT
>NZ_QPFC01000338.1:0-1214 GCF_003427465.1 Nocardiopsis sp. TNDT3
TGATGCGCTTGTCGAGCTCGGCGTAGACCTCCGAACCGCGACCCAGGGTGTTGATGCTCGCCTTGGGGATGGGGATGCCGGTGAGGACCTCGATCGCCTTGCGTTGGGAGGCGCTCATGTTCTCGTCGAACGGCATGCGAGCCCTCCCCCCTCCACGACCGCTCCCCCGGGAGAGATGAAAATAACACTATTGCAGCCAGATGTGGAACCAGTTGCACTTATGTTTCCGTTCCCGTCCGTGTGCGTTGCCTTGTGTCCCCTTCTGCTGTGGTAGAAGACCCTGCCGAGGATTTCCCTCCCTCGCGCCGCCGCTCCGCCACCGCCGAGGTGCCCGACCCGCAGGTCGGCGGCTCCCGTACGAGGCCCGCACCCAGGGTGACGTTGCCATTTCGCAACGGTTTTCCCCGAACAGCGGGGGTATTCGCATACCGTTCCCCTTCGGCCGGGATGCTCTCTTCGTGAGGAAGCAGAGGACCCGATCGCATTCATTCGCCGGGCCGGGGCCCGTCGCCCCCTCGGCCGAGGGGTTGACCATCGACGGATCGGAGGACCTTGTGAGTGGTCTCAGCGGTGGCGCCACGGTTGTCAGGCAGGCAGCTGGAGCGAGCGCCACGACGACACCGTCCGGAACGGGGCGGCTCTCGGTCGCCGAGGGCAGGATCGCCAGGGCCGCCCTGGAGGAACTGCCGAAGGACGGGGTGATCATGCTCGACGCCGGGCCGATGGCGGAGCGGATCGCGTGGTTGCTGCCCGCCGGGTGCGGGCTGAGCGTCCTGACCAACTCGGTCCCGGCCGCGCTGGGGCTGGCCTCGCGCCGCGACCTCTCCGTGCACCTCCTGGGGGGCCGGGTGAGCGCGGCGGCCGGGACCACGCTGGCCTCCGTGCGCCTGCTGGAGCAGCTCCACGTCGACGTGGCCTTCATCGTCGCCGACGGCGTGTCCCCCGGGCGGGGCCTGACCTGTGCCGATCCCGCGGAGGTGATGACCAGGCAGGCCATGGTGCGGGCCTCGTCCAGGACCGTGCTGCTGGCCGACCACACCAGGATCGGCGGCGACCGCATCTCCCGCTTCGCGCGCCTGCACGAGGTGGACTGCCTCATCACCGACAGCGGCACCGATCCCGAGGACGTCCGGAGGCTGCGCGGACGCGGACCGCGCGTACGCGTGGTCTGATCCCGCCCGGCGCCGGACACGCCCGGTGACGAACGGGTCGGG
>NZ_QPFC01000339.1:0-12900 GCF_003427465.1 Nocardiopsis sp. TNDT3
CCGTACGCCTCGCCCCCAGCCCCGGCGCGCCTCCCGGGCGACGGAGGGAAGCGGGGTTAGAACACGGCCAGGAGGAGGACGCCGGTTCGGGAGGGGGAGGCCCGGTTCGGCCGTCATGGCCGGCGGTGCGCCCAAAGCGCGCACACGTCCCGACCACGGGCGGAGACGACCGCTAAGCGGGTGTTGCCCGTATCCGCGCGGGGACCAACCCCTACCATCGCGGTACCCGAACGTCGTTCGTTGCTGAAAGGGGCGATCCACCGTGCGCCGTGTCGTCTGCCCGGGTTCCTTCGACCCGGTGACCTACGGTCATATCGACATCATCGGCCGGGCGGCCAAACAGTACGACGAGGTCGTCGCCGCCGTGCTCAACAACGTCAACAAGCGCGGCCTGTTCACGGTCCCGGAGAAGCTCGACATGCTCCGGGAGGGCGCCTCCGGGTTCGACAACGTCCGGGTCAGCGAGTTCGACGGCCTCCTCGTCGACTTCTGCCGGTCGAATGGCATCGAGACCATCGTCCGCAGCCTGCGCTCGGTCAGCGACTTCGACTACGAGCTCCAGATCGCCCAGATGAACTACCAGCTCTCCGGCGTGGAGACCGTGTTCATGACGGCGAACCCGCAGTACTCCTTCCTGTCCTCCAGCCTCGTGCGCGAGATCGCCCAGCACCGCGGGGACGTCTCCAGCCTGGTCACCCCCTACGTCCAGGAGCGCCTGCGCGAGAAGTACGAGCAGAAGAGGTCCGAGGGCCTCTGATCCGGGGCCTCCGGGCGCTCGGCTCCGCCGTCCTCCCCGCCACCGGGCCGGGGGCTGATTTGGGCGGCAGGGTACATGCTGGGTACAATCTCGGTTTGACCATGGGTACCGTCGGTTCTCGGCGTGCCCCGACACCGGCCGTGCCCGTCGCACGCGACGCCTCCCGCGCGTCCGGTGCTGCGCCCGCAATCCTCGTGAAAGCCCGATGACCCTGTCTCGCCTAGATCCTCGTGACCCGTTCGTGGTCGACACCCGCCAGCTGGGCCGCCAGCCGGGGTCGATGCGGACCGTCAACCGCATCGTGACCGTCCCCGAGGCGTTCGCCACGGCGATGGCGGCCGTGCCCGAGGGCAGCGAGGTCGAGTTGGACCTGCGCCTGGAGGCGGTGATGGAGGGAGTCCTCGTCACCGGCACCGCCCGCGGCCAGCTCACCGCGGAGTGCTCGCGTTGTCTGGACCCGATCTCGGAGGGCGTCGAGGCCGGATTCCAGGAGCTGTACCGGTACTCCCCCGACGACGAGGCGGCGGTGACGGGCGAGGACGCGGACGACGAGGATGAGGACTACTATCTGGAGGGCGATCTCCTCGACCTCGGACCCGTGGTCCGAGACGCCGTCGTGCTCGCGCTCCCGCTCACGCCGTTGTGCGGTCCGGACTGCCCCGGCCTGTGCTCCGAGTGCGGTGCCAAAATCGCCGAGGCCGGGCCCGACCACGGCCACGGCGACAACATCGACCCGCGTTGGGAGGCGCTCCGCGAGATCGCGGACGACCCCGGCGAACGATGAGCTCGTGCACCGATCGCGGACGGCCGCCCCCGGGCGCGCCCCCGCCGACCGGGGCACACCTTCCCCGCCACAGTGCGCGGGGTGACCGAGAGAAGCGACCTCCCGCGACCGCGCGGGGGTGACCCAGGAGGATTGAAGTGGCCGTCCCGAAGCGGAAGATGTCGCGGAGCAACACCCGGACCCGCCGTTCCCAGTGGAAGGCGTCGCGCCCGGTGCTGGTCAACTGCCCGCGCTGCCGCGACCCCAAGCAGCCCCACATCGCGTGCCCGACCTGCGGCACCTACAACAACCGCCAGGTCACCAACCCGGCCTAGGCGCGCCGTGGATCACATCGCTGGTCCTGCGCACCGCAGCCGAACGCGTCCGGCGGATGACGGGTCCGGGTTCTCGTACCCGGTTCCCCAGCCATCTCGGGGCGGATCCCGCACAGGGGTCCGCCCCGAAGTGCTGTCACCGGTCGGCGGGCGGTCTGAGCGGCCGTGCCCGTGCACGTGCTGAGTCACGTGCCCGTGCCCGTGCCTCCCCGCGTGCGCGGCGGGTGCCCGCGCCGGTGCGGGCGGTGTCCGCGCGGATTCGGACCCCTGTCCCCGTACTCCCCGAGCGCCGCCGTACGCGGGTTTGTAGAGTGATGTCGAGGAACAAAGCGTGATACACGACGAGCACCGGCGCGCGGGAGCGTGCGCGCGCCGCACGGCGGTCCGGGTTCTCCCGGGTTCCCGAGTTCGTGGTGGCTGCCGGGGGAGCGGAGCCTCCCGCGACGGTCACCTCGTTTTCGAGCACCCTGACGGAGCCGCGGGGGCCGCACCCGACTCCAGCCGTCCGCGCGTCGCAGCCCGGCGCGTACGAACAGGGAAGTGAACGAGTGGCCAACCAACTCCCCGTCTCCGAAGCCAAGGCGTTCCACCAGGCCATCGGCGTCGAAGTCGATCCGAAGATCCTGCTCAGGGCGCTGACCCACCGCTCCTACGCCTACGAGAAGGGCGGTCTGCCCACCAACGAGCGCCTGGAGTTCCTCGGGGACTCCGTGCTCGGCCTGGTGGTCACCGACACCCTCTTCCGCAAGCACCCCGACCTGCCCGAGGGGCAGCTCGCCAAGCTGCGCGCCGCCGTGGTCAACATGCGCGCCCTCGCCGACGTCGCCCGGGGGCTGGGCGTCGGCGCCTACATCCGGCTCGGCCGCGGTGAGGAGGGGACCGGGGGCCGCGACAAGTCCTCGATCCTCGCCGACACCCTGGAGGCCGTCATCGGCGCCGTCTACCTGGACCGCGGTCTGGACGTGGCCTCGGAGTTCGTGCACCGCCTCTTCGACCCGCTCATCGCCACCGCCTCCGGGCTGGGCGCGGGCCTGGACTGGAAGACCTCCCTCCAGGAGCTGACCGCGGCCGAGATGCTGGGCGTCCCCGAGTACCACGTGGACGAGAGCGGGCCCGACCACCAGAAGACCTTCCGCGCGACGGTCCGCGTCGCGGGGGAGAGCTACGGCCTGGGCGAGGGGCGCAGCAAGAAGGAGGCCGAGCAGCAGGCCGCCGAGTCCGCGTGGAAGGCCATCAAGGCCCGCTCCGAGGCCGCCGGCGCGGCCGGTGCCGTCTCCGGCGACGGGCAGGGGTGAGGCGGCCGTGCCCGAACTCCCCGAGGTCGAGGTCGTCCGGCGAGGCCTGGCCGAACACGCCCTGGGCCGCACGGTCGGCGCCGTCGAGGTCCTGCACCCCCGCGCGGTGCGCCGCTACCTGCCCGGTCCCGCCGACTTCGCCGCCCGCCTGTCGGGCCGCGTGCCCACCGCCGCGCGGCGCCGCGGCAAGTACCTGTGGCTCGTCCTGGACAACGGCGAGATGCTCCTCACCCACCTGGGCATGAGCGGGCAGATGCTGGTCCAGCCCGAGGGCAAGCCCGACGAGAGGCACCTGCGGGTGCGCCTGCCCCTGTCGGACGGCACCGAGCTGCGCTTCGTCGACCAGCGCACCTTCGGCCACCTGATGGTGGACGTGCCCGGGGTACGCGAGGACGTGCCCTCGTCGGTGGACCACATCGCCCTGGACCCGCTGGACCCCGACTTCGTCGCCGAGGACTTCGTGCGGGCGCTGCGGGCCCGGCGCACCGAGGTCAAGCGGGCTCTGCTGGACCAGTCGCTGATCAGCGGGGTGGGCAACATCTACGCGGACGAGGCGCTGTGGCGGTCCCGGCTGCACTGGGCGCGCTCCACGCGGGAGCTGTCCGACGCCGAGGCGGTGGAGCTGCTGGGCCACGTGGGCCAGGTGATGAACGAGGCCCTGGAGGTGGGCGGCACCACCTTCGACGGCCTGTACGTCAACGTCAACGGGGAGAGCGGCTACTTCGAGCGCGGGCTCAACGCCTACGGCCGCCGTGACCGCCCGTGCGGGCGGTGCGGCGCCCTGATCGTCCGCGAGGCGTTCATGAACCGCTCCTCCTACAGCTGTCCCACCTGCCAGCGGGCGCCCCGCGGCCGCGCATAAGGCCCCTTTGGCGTGTCGGCAAGCAAAGTATGTCTGCCAGGTAAGTAAGGAGTCCGTCCGTGGGGGACGAGGTCGAGGCCGTCCGGGTGACCGCGTGGGTGCGCGGGCACGTGCAGGGCGTGGGTTTCCGCTGGTGGACGCGGTCCAAGGCGCTGGAACTGGGTCTGGTCGGGGCGGCGACGAACCTGCGGGACGGCCGCGTCGAGGTGGTCGCCGAGGGCCCCAGGGACGCGTGCGAACGGCTTCTTGGCCATCTCAGGGGCGGTGCAACACCCGGTCGTGTGGACTCCGTGGTCGAACGTTGGTCCTCGTCTGGGGGGACGTTCACCGGATTCGACGAACGGTGAGTATGCTTGTGGGGTAACGCGATTCGAGCACACCGCGCGACCGCGGCGGTCCCCAGGGACTCGCGGCGGGACCTCGCGGGGTGTGAGGCGACCGTCGTGCGGCCAGTCCGCGCGTTCCGGCTGGACCCGGGGTGGCCGTGTTCGGATCGTGCGTTGCCACCTGCCCTGGATGCCTGTCCGGGGCGTGGCCGTTACTGACTGTCGTAATCCAATCTTGACCAGCGGCGCGCACAGTGAGACTCTGGAAGACACATCGCGCAGATCTTCCACCCGGGCCGGACCACCATCGGTCGGCTTTCCACGGGACATCACGTGCGCGGATCACCACTGGTCACTCAGTGTGGAGGACCCACATCATGGCGAAGGCTCTGTTTGGCCACGTCGGCGTCTCCGACCCCCGGATGGTCTCGGAGGTGCGGCGGCTCCGGAACCGGGTACGCGACCTTGAGGACGAGATCAGCCGTCTCCAGGCACAGAACGACCAGCTCAGCATGGCCGTCACCGATGCCGCCTCCGGCGCGACCGACCGCGAGCCGGCGCTCGCCTGACCTGACGACGTCGACGTTTCGGGCGCAGCCAGAGCTGCTCTTTCCGATGTGCTCGACCCACTGACGGGGACGCCGAACACGCGAGCCAGGCGTCCCTGGCCGAACCGTCGACGGACCGGGTCTGCTTGTCCCCAGTCCGCTTCGCCGCAGTCTTTCCTTTCCCTTGCGGCTCTTTTTACCGTTGTACCCGGCGGACCCTTTCGCAACCCTACGTGTCCGCCGGACATCCCCCCTCTTCCCCGCCCGGGCGCGGGCCCCAGGGCCGTCCGCCCGGGACACCAGCCCGAACCCCACCCTCAGGTCACCGCTTCGTGGCACCCTTAGGTGGTCGCGCTGTGTATCAACGGTGACCGTCGTGGGAGGTGTGGGTGTACCTGAAGAATCTGACGCTGCGCGGCTTCAAGTCGTTCGCGTCGGCCACCACCTTGCGTTTCGAGCCCGGGATCACCTGTGTGGTCGGTCCCAACGGCTCGGGCAAGTCCAACGTGGTGGACGCCCTGTCCTGGGTGATGGGGGAGCAGGGGGCCAAGTCCCTGCGCGGCGGCAAGATGGAGGACGTCATCTTCGCGGGCACCTCCACCCGCCAGGCGCTGGGCCGCGCCGAGGTCAGCCTCACCATCGACAACACCGACGGTGCGCTGCCCATCGACTACACCGAGGTCACCATCCGGCGGACCATGTTCCGCAACGGCGGCTCGGAGTACGCCATCAACGGCGACACCTGCCGTCTCCTGGACATCCAGGACCTGCTCAGCGACTCCGGCATCGGCCGTGAGATGCACGTCATCGTCGGCCAGGGGCAGCTGGACACCGTCCTGCACGCCGGTCCCGAGGAGCGCCGCGCCCTCATCGAGGAGGCCGCGGGCATCCTCAAGCACCGCAAGCGCAAAGAGAAGGCGATCCGCAAGCTCAACGCGATGCAGGGCAACCTGGACCGGGTCACCGACCTCACCGCGGAGCTGCGCCGCCAGCTCAAGCCCCTGGGCCGCCAGGCGGAGCTGGCCCGCAGGGCCGCCGTCATCCAGGCCGACCTGCGCGACGCCCGCCTGCGCCTGCTCGCCGACGACATCGTCACGCTCACCGGTCAGCTGGCCAAGGAGGAGGCGGACGAGAAGGAGGTCCTCGCCCGCCGCGGGGCCGCCGAGGCCGCCCTCACCCAGACCCAGGAGCGCGAGACCGAGCTGGAGGCGCAGGCCGCCGAGGCCGCGCCCGCCCTGGCCCGCGCCCTGGAGACCTACCACGCGCTGTCGCGCCTGACCGAGCGCCTGGACGCCGTGCGCGGCCTGGCCAACGAGCGCCACCGCAACCTGGCCTCCGTCTCCGACGAGCCCGTCCACCGCCGCGACCCCGAGGAACTGGAGATGGAGGCCGAGGAGGCCGCCGCCCAGGAGGAGGAGCTGCTCACCCGGCTGGAGGAGGCCCGCGAGGCCCTGGAGGCCACCGTCATCGAGCGCTCCGCCGCCGAGGACGCCCTGCACCGCGAGGAGAAGCGGCTGGAGGCCGCCAACCGCGCCTCCGCCGAGCGCAGGGAGGGCCTCGTGCGGCTGTCCGCGCGGGTGGAGAGCCTGCGCGGCCGACTGGCCTCGAACGGGGACGAGATCACCCGGCTGGAGGAGTCCGCCCGCCAGGCCGCCGAACGCGCGGAGCGGGCCCAGGCCGAGTACGAGATGGCCGCCGAGGAGGCGGCCGGTCTCGACGAGGGCGACGCCGAACTCGACGCCGCCCAGGAGGAGGCGGCCCGCCGCCTGTCCGAGGCCGACGCCGGGATCAACCGGCTGCGCGACGCCGAGCGCACCGCCGAGGGGGAGCGGGCCGCGCTCGCCGCGCGCAAGGAGGCTCTGGAGCTGGGGCTGGCGCACAAGGACGGCGCCGGCACCCTCCTGGGCGCCGACCTGCCGGGGATGCTCGGCAGCCTCGCCGCCCTCGTCCAGGTCGAGTCCGGTCAGGAGACCGCCGTGGCCGCGGCCTTCGGCACGGCCGCGGGAGCGGTCGCGGTCAGCGACCCCGACACCGCCGTGGCCGCGCTCGACCTGCTCCGGTCCGAGGACGCCGGCCGTGCCGGGATCGTCATCGCCCAGGCGGTCCCCGCGGTGCCCCGCGGGGAGTGGCCCGTGCTGCCCTCCGGGGTCCGCTACGCCCTCGACGCCGTCGTCGCCCCCGAACACCTGGCCGGAGCGGTCACCGCCCTGCTGGACCGCACCGCGCTGGCGGCCGACGCCCACGCCGCCCGCGACCTGGTCCGCAAGGTCCCCGGCGTGCGCGCCGTCACCCCCGAGGGGGACGTGTTCTCCGCCGCGCTGGTGCACGGCGGTTCGGCCGCCGCGCCGAGCCTGCTGGAGGTCCAGGCGGCCGTGGACGAGGCGGCCGGGAGGCTGGAGACGGCCACCGAGGCCGCCGGACGGATCGCCGCCGAGCTGGAGGAGCGCAGGCGCGAGCGCGCCGACCTGGCAGCCGAGGTCGAGGAGCTGACCGCGCGCCGCCGCCAGGGCGACCGCAGGCGCAACGAGTCCGCGCAGCGCTTGGGCAAGCTGGGCGGGCAGGCCCGTTCCGCCGAGGCCGAGTCCGAGCGGTACGCGGCCGCCGCCGCCAAGGCCGCCGCCGCGCGCGGCGAGGAGGCCGCCAAGCTGGAGCGGCTGGAGGAGGAGCTGGCCGAGGCCGAGGAGGTGGCCGCCTCCATCGAGGAGGACGCGCCCGACCCCGAGACCCGCGACGAGCTCGCCGCCCAGGCCTCGCGGGCCCGCGCCACGGAGATGGAGCGCCGCCTGTCGGTGCGCACCGCCGAGGAGCGCGCCCGCTCGATCGAGGGCCGCGCCGAGCGGTTGCGCGCCCAGGCCTTCGAGGAGCGCCGCGCCATGGAGCGCGCCGCCGAGCGCCGACGCACCCGCGCCGCGCAGGCCACCATCGCCGAGGCCGCCGCCGAGGGCGCCCGCCTGGCCCTGGAGCGGATCGCGGTGTCCCTGGCCGCGGCCGAGGCCGAGCGCACCGCCGCCGAGGCGGACAAGGAGGCGCGCGACGCCGAGCTGCGGACCGTGCGCGCCCGCGTCCGCGAGCTGTCCGTCGACCTGGAGAAGCTGACCAGTTCGGCGCACAGCGGCGAGGTGGCCCGGGCCGAGCGCCGCCTGCGCCTGGAGCAGCTGGAGGTCAGGGCGAGCGAGGAGATGGGCGTCGACGTGCCCACCCTCGTCGCCGAGTACGGGCCGAACGTGCCCGTGCCCCCTCCGGGCGACGCCGAGGAGGACGCGGTCCCGCTGCCGTACGTGCGCGAGGTGCAGGCCAAGCGGGCCAAGGCCGCCGAGCGCCAGCTCAACCAGCTGGGCAAGATCAACCCGCTCGCGCTGGAGGAGTTCGCGGCGCTGGAGGAGCGGCACGCCTTCCTCAACGCCCAGCTGGAGGACCTCAAGAAGACCCGCCGGGACCTGATGGACATCGTCCAGGAGGTCGACGCCCGGGTGCAGGAGGTGTTCTCCTCCGCCTACCTGGACGTGGAGCGGGAGTTCGCGGCGATCTTCGGGCGGCTCTTCCCCGGGGGCGAGGGGCGGCTGCTGCTCACCTCGCCCGAGGACATGCTGACCACCGGTGTGGAGGTGGAGGCCCGTCCGCCCGGCAAGAAGGTCAAGCGCCTGTCCCTGCTCTCCGGCGGCGAGCGCTCCCTGACCGCGGTGGCCTTCCTGGCCGCGATCTTCAAGGCCCGGCCGTCCCCGTTCTACGTGATGGACGAGGTCGAGGCGGCCCTGGACGACACCAACCTCCAGCGCCTGCTGGTGATCTTCGAGGAGCTGCGGGCCGCCTCGCAGCTGATCGTGATCACCCACCAGAAGCGCACCATGGAGGCGGCCGACGCGCTGTACGGCGTGACGATGCAGGGTGACGGCATCTCCCAGGTGATCAGCCAGAAGCTGGAGCGCCCCGCCTGACGCACGGCCGGGGCCGCCCTCCCGGAGGGGAGAGCGGCCCCGTGCCTTCTTCGGGCCTCCGCTTCGCTTTGGCCCGACCGTCGCCCGCCATCGCCCGCCGGGGGCGCTTCGCGCTGAGGCGGGCTACCACCCTCAACGGGCGCTGCGCGCGGTTTTTCCCTGTTCGGGCGTCCGAAGAACGGGAACCTTCGGATCCTCCGGTGTGACGGCTCGTTCCCCGCAGTCCCACCCACGAATCCTCCAGAACCCCGTGGACGCCCGAACCAGCCCCCTTGGGGAACCGGCCTGAGCGGAGCCCCGAGGGGTGCTGCTAGCCGCGGTCGATGGTGATGACCGGGGAGGTCCAGGTCTCCCAGTGGTCGGGGTTGTCCGGGTCGCCGAGCGCCTTGAGCGCGCGGGCCTCCAGGCGGTACTGGCCGTCCCGGACCGGGGTGATCCGGTCGTGGCGGTCCAGGACCGTGCCGTCCCACGCGTAGCTGAAGAACGACGTCCCGGTCGCGCTGCGGTTCACGTGGTCCACCGACACCCCGACGTTGCGGTCCGGGTGCACGGGGCGCCCGGTGCGCTCGTCGACGACGGTCATCTCCAGCAGCGTGACGTGGTGGTCGAAGTGCGCGATGACGTACGGGACGTCGGGCAGGCCGTCGACCCACTCCAGGGTGTAGGCGGCGCCCTCGGGCTGGTTCTCGAACGTGCCGCCGCCCTCGCCCACGCACTCCAGGCCGGAGAACGCGCCGCACTCGGTGATCCTGGTCAGCCACGGCAGTTCGAGCACGTTGCCGCTGCCGTCGGTGATCGGGGTCATGGCCTCGATCTGCTGGTAGTCGCCGTTGTAGGCGGCGTAGGGGACCCGGTAGGTCTCGCCGCCGGTCTCGGCCACGGAGACGTAGCCGCCGTAGATCATCTGCTGGAAGTCCTGGGCGGGCGGGGTGAAGGTCACCTGCACCTCGGCCGTGCCGCCCGGCGCGACGGTCACCTCGTCCCGGTCGAAGGCCACCTCGGCGGAGGCGTCGTTGTAACCGGGGGTGAAGGTGTTGCCGTGGGTGCCCAGAGCGCTCTCGTGGTCCAGGGTGTAGGTGGCCTCCTCGTCACCGTCGTTGACGATGGTGATCGTCTCGGTCACCTCGCCCTCGGTGGCGCCCAGGGACAGCTTGCCCGGGGTCACGGCGGTGGTGGCCAGCACGGCGCCGGGCACGTCCATCATGCCCGCGCCCTGGCGGTGGACGTTGTCGGTGTAGCCCGCGTCGGGGTCACCCCACCAGGCCTTGGGGTCGGCGCTGTTCTGGAGGACGTCGCGCACCTCGTGCGCGCCGAGGTCGGGGCGGGCCTCCAGCAGCAGCGCGACGCCGCCCGCCACGTGCGGCGAGGACATCGAGGTGCCGCTGATGGTGGCGTAGCCGCCCTTGGCCATGGGGTAGGTGGAGTTGATCAGGCCGCCGGGCGCGCCGATGTCCGGCTTCAGGGCCAGGTCGGGGGACAGGCCGAAGGAGCTGAAGGAGCTGATCAGCCCGCCGGTCGGGTTGGGGATGGTGGTGCTCTCACCGGTCCAGGACAGGGTGACGGGCTCGTCGCCCTCCAGGAGTTCCAGCAGGTGGGCGCCGGAGGTGTCGGAGATCCCGATGGAGAACGCGCCCTGGTCGACGATGCCGCCGCCCGCGAACATGCCGGGGACGTTGTTGTACATCACCACGCCGGTGGCGCCCGCGGCCACGGCCGCGTCGTACTTCTCGGCGAAGGTGCACGCGCCGCGCACCATCAGGGCTGTTCTGCCCTCGGGGTCGGCCTCCAGTTCGTCGCCCAGGGACGGGCAGCCGCGTCCGACGTGGACGAGTTCGTCGGTCTCGCCCGAGGCGGGCGGCGGGGAGGCCTCGCCCATCTCCATGTAGGCCAGGGTCTCGCCGCTGGGGTTGGCGGTCGCCGACGCGGACCGGATGTGGGTGTTGTCGTAGGAGGCGACGCCGATCACGTCCTCGCCCAGGCCGGGGGCGCCCGCGGAGTACAGGCCGGTGTCGCCCTCGTTGCCGATGGAGGCGACCACGACCATGCCCTCGTCGACCAGGTTGTCGGAGGCGACCGCGGTGGGGTACTGCGGCCAGGAGTGCGCCGAGCCGATGCTCATGTTGAGCACGTCCATGTCGTCGGCCAGGGCCCGCTCCATGGCGGCGATCATGATGTCGGAGGTGGTGGAGCCCTCGCAGCCGAACACCTTGTAGGCGCCGAAGTCCACGCCGGGCGCCACACCGGTGACCTCGCCCCGGGCGCCGACGATCCCGGCCACGTGGGTGCCGTGGCCGTGGCAGTCCTGGGGGTCGTCGTCGGGGGCGGGCACGGTGGTGGGGTCACCCGCGTTGAAGTCGTCGCCGACGAAGTCGTACCCGGTGACCACCCTGTCGTTCGGGAAGCCGCCGCCGCCCAGGTCGGGGTGGGTGTAGTCGACGCCGGTGTCCATGACTGCCACGCGCAGTCCCTCGCCGGTGAGGCCGAGTTCGTTCTGGGCGATGTCGGACCCGGTCATCGGCAGCGCGGTGTCCAGGTCGGGGACGCTGGTGTCGCCCTCGGGGACCTCGTAGGTGACGACGGGGTAGATGGCGCTGACACCGGGGATCTCCCGTGCCGTGCCCACCTGCGCGTCGTCCATCTCCACGGAGAAGCCGTTCCAGAGGTCGCCGAACGAGTGCCGTTCGGTGTACTCCAGGCCCGACTCCTCGGCCTCGGCGCGGAACGCCTCGTGCTCGTTCTCGACCTGTGCCGAGGAGGTGCCGGCGGTGGTCGGGGGGCTCTCCAGTTCGATGAACCACAGGCCGTCCGCCTGGTGGGTCAGTTCGCCGTTCTCGGCGGAGGGGGCGGGGTGCAGGGGGGCGAGCTCGGAGGCGTCGTCGGCGCTGGCCGGTGCGGCCGCGACCAGGCCCGCGACGAGTGTCAACCCGGCGAGCGACGCCAGGCGCGTGCGGTGGGGTACCACCTTGTCAACACATCCCTTCTCGGTGCGCGCCTCAGGACACCGGGGGAGCGGGGGTACCCCACTGGGTAAGGCTGTGGTGCTCAGGGGGATACGCCGCTTAATGTCCGTCATCGGTTAGTCGGCGCGCATAGCAACGAGATCATTGCCGTGCGCCATGAAAGTGTCAATGCTCACCAAGGCTCAATCTGGACACACAGGGGCCTGAACCATCCCTCTGCTTTGCAGAAGTAATCAAAACCGGCATTCTTCTCTTTTTTCGCGAAAGCAATAAAAGATGCGAAAAAGGGTGGTCCGTTACCGTGCGGCGCCTTCCCTGCCGCCCTCGGTGAAGAGGCGCGGCCCCGCCGGAGAAAGCGCAGGCCAGAGTAGCCGTCGGGGTGACCGCGGGGGCATGCGGCGGGCCGAGTACGCTGGGGGTTCCGGGCCGCCCGCGGGCGGCCCGAACGGTGTCGACGGAGCGAAGTCCGGTGGCGCGGCCACAACCGGCCGTCCAACCCGGCGCTGTCCCGCAACTGTGAGGCCCCCTCGGGGGACGAGCCAGGTCGCCTCCCCGACACCGACGTCCCCGTCCTCGTGGGAAGGACAGGCCGCCTCCGTCGGGACCGCGCAGCTCCTTCCCCCCGCCCGACAAGGAGCACCGTGCGGACCGCACGCCACCTTTCCCCCGTCCTTCTCGGCGCCGTGCTCGCCCTGACCGCCTGCGGTGCACCGGACGGCGGCGAGCCCGAGGCCGAGCCCGCCACCGAGGCCGCCTCCGTCCCCTGCGGGCCCCCGGAGCCCGACCCCGAGCGCCTCTCCGTGGGCGACGGCACCTTCCCCGTCACCGTCACCGACGCCACCGGCGAGGTCACCGTCGAGGAGGCCCCCGAGCGGATCGTCTCCCTGTCGGCCAGCCACACCGAGATGCTCTTCGCCATCGGCGCGGGCGACCGGGTCGAGGCCGCCGACGAGTACTCCGACTACCCGGAGGAGGCCCCCACCACCTCGCTGAGCGGCTTCGAACCCAGCGTGGAGGCCATCACCGAGTACGACCCCGACCTGGTCCTGCTCGCCCGCAGCGCCGAGGCGACCGCCGCCCAGCTGGAGGACGTCGGCATCCCGTCGCTGGTCCTGGACG
>NZ_QPFC01000340.1:0-5315 GCF_003427465.1 Nocardiopsis sp. TNDT3
CCACGAGGCGGGGGAGGCGGGGAACGGGGCCGTCATGCGCATCGGTCGCGGCGTGAGCGGGCCCTCCGGCCACACGGAGCGGTCCAGGAGGTGCAGGACGGCGGTGGGGAGCCGGGCGGCGAGTTCGGCGATCCAGGCGCGCAGCCTCGGCTGGCGCCAGCTCCGGTCCAGGGTGTCGGTGACGAGGACGGCCGCCTCGGCGCCGCCGAGCTGCGGCGCGTGCACGGCGTGGCCGGGGCGGAAGCGGACGACCGTGGCCCCCGCCCGCTCGGCCTCCCCGGTCAGGGCCGCGACGCCGGCCGTGTGCAGGCCCATCAGGGGGGAGGAGTCGACGAGGACGGCCAGGCGGGACGGTCCGCCTGTCAGGTTGTCGAGTACGTTGCGATACCTGTGCGACAGTTCATCCATGTCGTTTTCGTCCTCATAGTGGACTTTGTATCCGGTTCGGTGAACCGCGTCCCCCGGGGGCGCCGGTGAGTTTTTCCCCGGCGTAGCCGCCCGACCAGAACGATCCTAACCAAGAAAGGCGCAGCCTCGGTGCCGATAGGTCCGCTGCCAGCGGTTTTCTCCTCCCGGGATTTTCTCTCCTGGGGAACGCCGGAAATCGTGGCGTCCCGGGTGGGCGGACGTTCGGCGCGCAGCGGGCCGTCCGGTCGGGGACTCCTTCCATGATCCCTCAGACGCCCGGTCTCTCAGGGCCCGCGGGCTCCCCGGGCGTCTCCTGGAGGAGGGCGTCGCCGAAGATGTCATGAATGATCGCGATCTCCCTGGCCTGCGAACTCCTTCTCGCGCTATCACGCAGGTGGCGGGCGAGTCCGGAGATGCGCACCCGCGAATCGGGTTCCCGGTCCAGGAGTTCCTCAAGGAAGGCGGTCACCGCCTTTCTGGGCCCCCTGATGATGGTGGGAATTCCCCAGTAGAGGGCGGAGTCGTAGACGTGCTCCACATCGCTGTTGTCGGAGTCGGTGACGCACACGGTCACGTTCTGGTCGGAGAGGGCGATCGCCACCTCGCTCACCTCCTGTTTCCAGGAGGCGAGCACGTTGCGGTCCTCCACCAGGGGGCTGGCCGTCTGCCGTTCGCAGCGCAGGCGCCACCTGTCGGGGGGAACCCCCAGGTAGTGCGGTAACCGCACCCGCTCGCGGACGTGGTACACGATCTCGTACATGGTGCACAGCGGCGGCGCGTACTCCAGCAGGTCGCGGTGGGGGCTGGCCTGGCCCGGGTTCAGGTGCAGCAGGTCCCTGGGCAGCAGGACGCGCAGCCGCAGCGACTCCTCGTTGGGCGTGACCAGCCTCTGCATGGTGGCCTCGCCCATGAGGTCGGCGATCTCGTCGCAGATCTGCGGTTCGCCGACCAGCCTCGTGCCCTGGGGCAGCGGATCGTCCCTCTCGCCCCGGTGGGCGATCCGGTGCGAGAGCCGGTAGCCGCCGGTCACCGGCTCCAGCTCGAAGAGCACCACCGTGTCGGGCGGACGCTCGTCGCGGTGGCCGGAGGGCGCCGCGGGCGCGTCCGGCTCCCTGCGCCGGAGCAGCCGCCGGTCCCGGTCACGGGTCAGGGCCTCCTCCCAGTCGCGCCCCATCGGCCCGGCCTCCTGCCGGATCCAGGACCACACCGCGGGCGGGAGCGGCCGCTGGTGCCGGATCTCCTGGTAGACGTGGTGCACCCAGGCGACCCGGGGCGGCGGCTCGCCGACGGGCGGGACCAGGTCCCACAGCGCGGTGAGGACCCGCCAGGCGGTCGTGCCCGCGCCGTGCCGCCTGGCCTTGCGCGCCTCGGCGGGGCTCAGCAGGTCCTCCGGCGGGACAGCGTCCAGGGGGACCGAGTCCAGCAGGTCGTGCAGCCTGTCGTAGGCCTCCCTGCCGCACAGGGACTCGTCGGCCAGGCGCTGCGCGGAGACGACCTCGCCGTCGTCGCGCTCGCCGACGAGCTCCTCCACCGGGAGGATGAACGCGATGCCGGAGGGCCGGTCGGGGTCGTTCCAGACGTAGTGGTGGGTCTTCTGCATGATCCCCACCAGCTCGCCCGTCCCGGTGCGCACGGCGCAGCCGCTGAACCCGCCGGTGATCCGCACCGGCTGCGAGGTGGGGGTCTCGACCTGGTGGGTGACCCCGGTGGGCCCGCCGGGCCCCTGGCAGACGAGCGGGGCCTGGAGGGAACGCATGCCCTCCGGGTAGCCCGCCGTGTACAGGGGCTGCTGCGGCTCCAGGCTCGCGCACTCCCGCAGCACGGGGAAGGAGGTGTCGGGGCCCGCGTCCCGCAGCCTCAGCACGGCCAGGTCGCGGCTGTCGGGGCCCGCCGACCACAGCCGGGTGTCGACGGAGGCCTCCCACACCCGGTCGTCGAAGGACCGCAGGCGCACGGTGGCGAGCGGGCCCGGGTGCTCCTCCTTCTCCCCGTGGAGGCCGAGCGCGGCGTTGACGACGTGCGCGCACGTGACCAGGAGGCCGGGGGACAGGAGCACGGCACCGCCCACGGTGCCGTACTGGTCGAGCACCCGCATCTGCCATGACGGCTCGTTGGGCTGTAGGCCGCGCGGGGTATGGGGGGTGGCCACGTTCGGGGACCTCTCTGACATCCACTTTGCCCGGAACAGTTCCCCCTCGGACAGCGGTGAACCAGGAGGCGCCGGAGCGCCGGGAACAGAGTGCCGCGAGTGTTCCGTGTGACGGAAGGGGATCATGGATCTCCACGTGGGGACCGGGGCGCACGGGCTCCGGCACCCGAGGCGTTCGTGACGCGCGTCACAAAAGGTCTGGAACGGGAGGGCCGCCCGCCTCTACGCGATCCGACGAACACCAGTACCCGGGCGCGGTCCGGCGGGCGGCGGCTCTCGGCGGAGGACTCGCCGAGGTCTCAAAGCGGTGTTGTTCCACGCACGGGTGTTGTGACTTGCCGGACACGGGGCAATGATCCCCCGCAATATCCACGAACAGCGCGTAAGGCTCGTGCCCGCGCGCTCAGGAGAAGGGAGGGCAGGGTCTTGGACGAGTCCATGCTCTGGTCCGTCGCGACCTTCGGCGTCTACCTCGCCGCCATGGTGGCCATCGGCCTGTGGGCCTACAAGCTCACTGTCTCGCAGTCGGACTTCGTGCTCGGCGGCAGACAGCTCAACAGCTGGGTGGCGGGTCTGAGCGCCAACGCCAGCGACTTCAGCGGGTGGCTGCTGCTCGGACTGCCCGGCGCCATCTACGTCTCCGGTCTGGGCGAGGCCTGGATCGCGGTCGGCCTGGCCTGCGGCTTCGCCGGAAGCTGGATCCTCCTCGCGCCCCGCCTGCGCGTGTACACCGAGCGCGTGACCGACGCCCGCTCGGGGGGCGACTCCGACTCCCTGACCCTCTCCTCCTTTCTAGAGAACCGCTTCAACGACCCCACACGGCTGCTGCGCGGGGTGTCGGCGGTGCTCATCATCGTCTTCTACTTCTTCTACGTCGCCTCCGGGCTCGTCGCCATGGCCGCCCTGTTCGACCAGGTCTTCGGACTGAGCCCGGGCCCCGCCATCGCCATCGGCGTGGGCATCGTGGTGCTCTACACCGTGCTCGGCGGCTTCCTCGCGGTGTCCTACACCGACGTGGTGCAGGCGGCGATGATGTGGATCGCCCTGCTGGCCGTCCCCGTCATGGCGGTCACCGCGCTCGGCGGTTTCGCCGGGCTGACCGAGGGCGTGTCCGACAAGAGCGACGGGCTGCTGTCGGCCGTAGGCGGCACCGCCCTGGACGCCGAGCTCGGCCAGTGGGTGAGCACCGACACCCTCGGCTGGGTGGTCATCGTCTCCGGCCTGGCCTGGGGCTTCGGCTACTTCGGCCAGCCGCACATCCTGTCCCGCTACATGGGCATCCGCTCGGTCCGCGACATCCCCAAGGCCGCCGTCATCAGCGTGGTCTGGGCGGTCACCGCCATGGCCCTGGCCGTGCTGGTCGGCTTCATCGGCGTCGCCTACTTCGACACCCCGCTGGAGAACTCCGAGCAGGTCTTCCCGCTCCTGATCGAGGCCCTGACCCACCCGCTGGTCGCCGGTCTGCTGCTCGCCGCCATCCTCGCCGCCGTCATGAGCACCGCCGACTCCCAGCTGCTGGTCGCCGCGTCCGCGCTCACCGAGGACGGCTACCGGGCCTTCGTGGACCGCGACGCCGACCCCGGGAGGCTGCTGTGGATCAGCCGCGTCACCGTGGTCGCCGTCGCCCTCGGCGCCGCGGCCATCGCCCTGTGGGGCGACCAGTCGGTGATGGACCTGGTCGGCTACGCCTGGGCCGGGTTCGGCGCGGGCTTCGGCCCGATCCTGGTGCTCTCCGTGTTCTGGAAGCGCATGAGCTGGTCCGGCGCGCTCGCGGGCATGATCGCGGGCGGCACCACCGCGATCGTGTGGGACGTCCTCGACGCCAACTTCTTCGGCACCGGCCTGTACGCCATGGTCCCGGCCGTGGTCCTCAGCGTCGCCGCCATCCTCGTCTTCAACGGCCTGGCCAGGGTCACCCCGCAGATGGAGAGCGACTTCGACCGGGTCGAGGCGGAGATCCGCGGGACCGGCTCCGCCCCGGGAGAGGCCGCACGGGTCTGACCGGCGGCCGTACCGGCGACGGCCGGGGCGGTGACCGCCCCGGCCTCCCCGCCCCGCCGAGTCCGCGGTGCGGGCCCCAGGGCCGCTCTGGCGCGCCCGACCCCGGAACGGTAGAACGGTGACATGTCGTCACTGACGGAACACCCGGCCGTGTGGGCCCGGACCGACGTCCCCGAGGGGCTCGGGCTGGGCGCGCTCCTCCCCGAGCCCGACGGCTACCGCCTGGAGGCCGGGGAGACCGTCGTCGTGGGCGAGGAGCGGTTCTTCACCCGTTTCAGCGTCCGCACCGACCTGGCGTGGACGACCCGGCGGGTGTACGCCGAGGTCCTCTCCTCCCAGGGCCTGGAGTCGGTCACGCTCGACGCCCACGGAGGCCACTGGACCGGACCCGACGGCGTCCCCCTGCCCGGACTGGTGGGCTGCCTGGACGTGGACGTCGCCGCCACCCCGCTCACCAACACCCTGCCCATCCGCCGCCTCGGCCTGCGCCCGGGCGAGTACCGCGACATCGCGGTGGTCTGGATCGACATCCCCTCCCTGCGCGTGCGCCGGGTCAGGCAGCGCTACACCCGCCACCCCGCCGAGGACGGCCTGGAGCGCTACACCTACCGCGACCCCCTGCACGGCGAGTACCGGCTGTCGGTGGACGGCGACGGCGTGGTCGTCGACTACGAGCGCTTCGCCCGCCGCCTGCGCACGGACACCTGAGGCCGCCCCGGGCCCCGCGCAGCCCCTCTCCGCCCGCCCTGCGTTCCCT
>NZ_QPFC01000341.1:0-1527 GCF_003427465.1 Nocardiopsis sp. TNDT3
CTCCCCAGGGGTGGGACGGGCCCGACGAGTGGGCGGGGCCGCCCGACTCCGTGCTGGACTCGGGCCCCTACACCGCCGAGACCTCGACCGCCCCCGACGGCTCCGCCGTGCTCACCCTCACCAGCGGGGACGACCCGCGCTCGGGGCTGCGGCTCGTCCGCCGCCTGACCCTGGCGCCCGACAGCGCCGCCTACCGGCTGGACCTGGAGGCGGTCAACGTCTCCGGCACCACGCGCAGGTGGGCGCTGTGGAACGTCACCCAGCTCGACGGCGGTCCCGGCGGCTCCGGTGGCTCTCGTGGGACCGACGGGCCGAGCGGGTCCGACGGGCAGCAGGACGGGCCCGGCGGACCGGACGGCGCACGCGGGGTCTACGTGGGCGTGAGCGGCCCGGGCCCGCACACGGTTCCGCTCGTCGCGGGCAACGGCCGCCCCCGGGTGGTGGAGCACACGCCCTCCGTGGTGCGGGTCCCCCTCCAGGACGTGGTCGGCAAGGTCGGCTTCCCCACGGCCTCCGGATGGCTGGCCGACGTGGGCGCCGAGGGCACCCTCACTCAGCGCTTCGCCGTGCGGGAGGGGGCCGAGTACCCGGACGGCGGCTCCAGGGCCGAGGTGTGGCTCGAATGCCCCGTGGACCGGCCCCTGGAGCACCTGGGCGGGCTGTGCCCGGTGGACCGCGTCACCGAGGTCGAGGCGCTGGGTCCGCTCACCGAGCTCGAACCGGGGCAGTCCACCTCCCTCGCCGTCGAGTTCGGCTTCGGCACCGGCACGGGGCCGGTGACCGAGGTGACCCCCGACGGCTTCTGGAGCGAGGAGCCCCGCTGGGGCGCCCCCGAGCCGGGAGGGCGGCGCCTGGGCGGGGTCTTCACGTCCTCGCGCGCGGGCGCGCTGGTCCACCGGGCGTCCGGCCGCACGGTCGCGCACACCCGGCCGGGCGAGCCGGCGCGCTTCGACGCCGTGGTCCCCGAACCCGACACCGACACCGCGCCCGCCGTCGTGTTCGCGCCCGACCGGGCCTGAGCACCGCGGCGCAGCAGAGCAACGACCGCTCCCGGCCCGGCCGGGGACGCAGCAGAGGACGGAGCGACATGACACACACCAGGCACCGCGGAGTCACCGCCGTGGTCACCGGCGCGGCCCGCGGCATCGGGGAGGCCACCGCCCGCCGCCTGGCCGCCGAGGGCGCCTCGGTGGTGCTGACCGACCTGTCCCCGAGCCTGGAGGAGACCGCCGAACGCATCCGCGCCGAGGGCGGGCGCGCCCTGGCGGTGCGTGCCGACGTGAGCGACGAGGCCTCCTGGGACGGGGTCGTGGCGGCGGCCCGGGACGCCTTCGGGCCGGTGGGCGTCCTGGTCTCCAACGCCTACACCTTCGAGCAGGCGCCCGCCCACGAGACCACACTCGTGTCCTGGGAGCGCCAGCTCGCCGTCAACCTCACGGGCGCGTTCCTGGGGGTGCGCGCCTGCCTGGACGACCTCTCCGCCAGCGGCGGCAGCGTCGTCATCACCTCCTCGGTCCACGCCTGGTT
>NZ_QPFC01000342.1:0-6199 GCF_003427465.1 Nocardiopsis sp. TNDT3
GACGCGGGCCGGGGCCCGCGTCAGGTGGCCTCGTCGTCGAAGGGAGGGCGCTTGCCGTTCAGCCGGGCCACGGGCTTGCTCTCCTGCTCCTCTTCCTCCCAGAAGTGCTTCTGCACGAAGCGCCGGGGGTTGAGGTCCTGCACGTCGAAGTCCTTGAACTCCGGGCCCAGCCCCTCGCGGATGTCGTTGGAGGCGGAGTTGGCCATCGTCCGCAGCTGGCGCAGCACCCTGCCCACCTGCTGGGCCGCCTTGGGCAGCTGGTCCGGACCGAAGATCAGCAGCGCGAGCAGGAGGAGGACGACGAACTCTCCTCCGCTGATGTTGAACATGCGCGACCTCAGTCCTTCGGTGTACCGACCGGCTTCAAGCAGGTTAACCGGTATCGGGGGGCTTGGGTAACCTCACCCCGGTCGTCCGCAAAGGGGGTGGACACGGGCCAGCCCCCCGCTCTGCGAGCGGAGGGCTGGGCGCGGGCGCTCCACCCGGTCCCGGCTGCTCGGGTGCGCCGTCAAGTAAGGGAACGCGGACGCGGAAGGTGCCGTCGGGCGACCGGGAATTCCGTCGACCGCGTGGAAAGGACGGCTCTAGACCGCTTTGACGTCAGCGGCCTGCGGGCCCTTGGGGCCCTGGATGATGTCGAAGGTGACCTTCTGGTCCTCTTCCAGGTTCCGGAAGCCGGTGCCCGAGATCGCCGAGTAGTGGACGAACACGTCGGGCTGACCGCCCTCGACGGCGATGAACCCGAAACCCTTCTCAGAGTTGAACCACTTCACGGTGCCCTGAGCCATGTGCACTCCCTTGGGGACTACTGCGGGGCCGCACCCTGCTGGCCCCGGGCCGCCGGGCGCCTGACCGACGGGTGAATCCCGCACCGGCGAGCGCCCACGTGAAGTTCCGCGAGGCGCCCCGGGCATCCATGGAAACTACAACAGCAACCAGTTGCTGACAGTACCAGGGAGGGTGCTGCCCTGCCGAGGCCTTCCACACGGGAATCGCGCTCTTTCCCTGTCCTGTTTCGGCTACTCGCAACTGTTGATTTCCGTTCGCCGGGCCACTAATGGGGCGCGGCCGAACACGGATGCGCCGGGGCGCCGTTCACTAACCGCCGCTGCCGTAGATCCACACGTCGAACCACATGCGTTCACGCCACATACCCTCGTCGATCGGATACGCCGACAACACCGGGTAGAAGTAGGCGAAATTGGCCACGATCAACAGCAGGACCACGCCGTAGACGATGCCGCCCACCGCACGCGTGTAGGGGGCGAAGCGCGGACTGTCCTCCCCGGCCCCCATCGCCAGGCCCAGCGCCAGCACGATCGCCAGGACCAGGAAGGGCAGCAGCGGGACGGCGTAGAACAGGAACATGGGCCGGTCCGGGTAGGCGAACCACGGCAGCCACCCCGCGGCCACGGCCAGCAGCACCGCCCCGGCCCGCCAGTCGCGGAAGGTCACCCACCAGCCGAGCATCACCGCCAGCGCGAGCAGGCTGGACCACCAGATGACCGGCGTGCCGATGGAGACCACGGAGGTGACGCAGTCGCCCGTGTCGCACGAGGCGACCTCGCCGTTGTAGTGGAACATCACCGGGGTGCGCATGACCAGCCACTCCCACGGCGCGGAGATGTAGGCGTGGTCGCTGGTCAGGTCGGTGTGGAAGGTCATCATCCGCTGGTGGTAGTCCACCAGGCTCCACAGCGCCTCCACCGGCGCCCGCAGGAACCCGGGCACCCACTCGGGTGCCATGCCGTCCGCGAAGTCGCGGTTGTAGCCGCCGCGGGTGAACAGCCACCCCGACCACGAGACCAGGTAGACGACCCCCGCGACCACCACGGTCTGCACGAACGCCGGGACGGCGTCGACGCCCAGCCACCGCCAGAAGAAGCCGCGCTGGCCGACGCTGCTGCGGGCCCCGTAGTCCCACGCCACCGTGAGCAGGCCGAACGCCGCGACGAAGAACAGGGCCGACCACTTGGTGCCCACCGCCAGGCCGAAGCACAGACCGGCCGCCAGCCGCCACCAGCGCATCCCCAGCCAGCCCACCGACGCCAGGTCCCCTCCCGCCTCCGCCAGGCGGGCCATCCGCTCCCGGGTGCTGTCCCGGTCGATCACCAGGCACGCGAATCCGGCCAGGATCCACAGGGTCAGGAAGATGTCCACCATGGCGATGCGGCTCAGCGTGAAGTGCAGGCCGTCCAGCGCCATGATCAGCCCCGCCGTGCAGCCCAGCAGCACCGAGCGGGTCATCCGCGTGGCCAGCCGCACCAGGATGAGGACCGAGAGCACCCCGGCCACGGCGGAGGCGAACCGCCAGGCCTCGGGGGTCATGGTCGTGCCGAACGGCAGGAGCGACCACAGCCAGTCGCCCAGGGCGATCATCCACTTGCCCACCGGCGGGTGCACGATGAAGTCGCCCGTGCCGGTGAAGATGTCCTGGTATCCCTGGGCGAGCAGGTCGTCGGCCTCGACGGGCTCCTCGACGGTCTCGTGCTCGTAGCCGAAGTTCCAGAGCCCGTAGGCGTCCTTGGCGTAGTAGGTCTCGTCGAAGTAGATCCGGTCGGGCTGGCCGAGGTTGAAGAACCTCAGCACCCCGGCGAACAGCGCGACGGCGAAGGCGCCCAGCCAGCCCAGCCAGCGGGGCGCGGGGTTGACGGGCAGGAAGCGGGCGCGTATCCGCGCCGACCGCGGCGGGGGCGAGGGCTCTGCCTCGGAGAAAGGTGCGGTGGTGGTCATCGGGTGTACGGGGTGGATACTCCCGCCCTCAGGCGGTGGAGGGAGCCCCTGCCTCCTTCTGGGTGGTGTAGCCGTAACCGTCCGCTCGCTGGAGCAGACACAGGTTCTTCCATGAGGTCTTGATCGGCCCATACGAGGTTTGCAGGGTGTGGCTCCCGCTGCTGCGCACCGCCACCCGGCCTGTGTGCGTCCCCGCGTTCATGTCCGACGGCACGGCCGCTCGGGCCAGATCCCCGGTCTGGAAACCGAAGAACCGTTTGCGGCGGGGCAGACGCAACCGGGGGAAACCGTGCCTGTCCGCCCGGGTACGGGCATAGGGGCCGCGCCCAGCGGCCCCGACGACCAGGACCGTTGAAACAGCCGTGGTGACGGTTTCGACCCTGCCCACGGCCAGGGCGTCCAGGGTGTGGGACTCGGGCAGGTGGTCGCGGGTGCGGTTCCACTTCGTCCGACCTCCCGATCCCACACGGGTGGGCGGGCACTCGTCCAGGGACCGCCACAGCGCCCACCGAGTGGCGTCGACCGCTGCGGCATCGCGCAGCGGCGCCTTGGTCTGCGCGCTGATCCCGGCGAGAGCGCGGGGGTTGGTCACGAACTCCTCGACGGGCTGGTCGGCTTTGGCCCGATTGCACGGGACACAGGCCAGCGCGAGGTCGGCCACCCGGTCCGATCCGCCTCGGGAACGGGGACGGACGTGGTCGACGTTGAGCGGGGTGCCGGTGGCACCGCAGTAGGCGCACGCCCGTCCCCACTTGGCCAGCAGGTACTCGCGCACCTCGTAGCCGTGCAGGGTGCCGTGTCGGTACTCCACCCCTTCCGCAGGACGCCCCGCGCCCAGGGCGTGGACGTCGAAGGCGACCCGCTCCAGGACCGGAGCCCACCGGGCCGGACGACCCACCCAGGCCAGGGTGGTGTCCACCCGGTGCCGGAGCGAGGGTGGCGGCCAACCGCGTGGACGGGTGCGGTTGTCGAACCGGGCCGTCCGGTAACGCAGGTTACGAGAACGGCGCCCCTTTCTGTAGGCGGCGCGTTGGCGCATCCTCTTGGCGATCTGACCGCCTCGGTGGTCCGGCCGTATCGCACAGCGGCCTCGGCGTTCTCCACGCCGGTCGGTGAACACGGCGGTGCCGGTGCGCTTGCTGCCTGGGCCAATGCCTGTCTCGACCCCGTCGACCCCGGACTCGGCGGTGGTGCGATCCTTCAACCTGATGACGAAGGGGGTGTGCCGGGCCGCGATCGCCCGGCCCCTGGCCAGGAGCCGGCGGGCCCGCGCGGGGTGGGTGGGTTGTAGTGGTGTGCCGTGGCGGTCCGGCACGAACACGTACGGGTGCCCCTCGCGGGGCGTGGTCTTCGGTGGACGGTCCTCACGGGCCTGCTCCCCGGCCCCCGGGGGCACGGGGGCGACGCCACCAGCGGTAGGTGAACCGCCGGTGGTCTCCCCTCGCACATGTTCCACACCGGGTGCCCCGCGCACGTGGCTTCCGCGCCCCGTTTCGTTCCCGTTCCTTGGAATGTCCGCTGACGCGGATTCCAGAGCAGGCCGCTGAGGAAGCACGGCCTGGTGGGTCTTCTCACCTGTGTGGAACGTAGCCAACTGGTCACCTCCCTGGTGTTGGCTGGTGCTGGTGACGCCAGGCCCTCGACCCGGGGGTCGAAAGCCCCGCCTTCGAGCGGGGAACGCGTTACCTCGGCTCGTAGGTTGGGGTCGGAGATGGTTGTCCTTTGCGGACGGACCACGAAACCAGGTTTCGGATGGCGTGACGAGCCAACCGTAGCGCGACAGGACGGGGATCACAGTGGTTGAGGGTGGAGCTGGGACGAGTGGAGGGACGGGGACCCTGACGCTCGCCGGTGTGCCCATCGGGAACGTGGAGGACGCGCCGCCCAGGCTGCTGCGCGCACTGGAGGGCGCCCGCGTCATCGCGGCCGAGGACACCCGAAGGCTACGCCAGTTCGCCTCCCGCGCGGACGTGCGCCTGGGCGGGGAGGCGGGCGCCCGGGTCGTGTCCTACTACGACGCCAACGAGAGCCGCCGCACGGACGAGCTGCTCGGCGACCTGCGCGCGGGCAGCGACGTCCTCGTCGTCACCGACGCCGGTATGCCGGGGGTGTCCGACCCCGGCTACCGGCTGGCCGCCGCCTGCGCGGGAGAGGGCATCCCGGTGACCGCCATCCCGGGGCCGTCCGCCGTCACCACGGCGCTGGTGGTCTCGGGCCTGCCCACCGACCGCTTCTGCTTCGAGGGCTTCCCGCCCCGCAAGGGCCTGTCGGGTTACCTGGCCGACCTGGCGGCCGAGCGCCGCACGATGGTGTTCTTCGAGAGC
Source organism: Nocardiopsis sp. TNDT3 (assembly GCF_003427465.1). Lineage (NCBI taxonomy): Bacteria > Bacillati > Actinomycetota > Actinomycetes > Streptosporangiales > Nocardiopsidaceae > Nocardiopsis > Nocardiopsis sp. TNDT3. Next base: position 5,058 of record NZ_QPFC01000342.1, read on the forward strand.
CCCCACCGCGTCGCCGCCACCCTGGAGGCGATGGCCGCGGCCTTCGGCGCCGACCGGCGCGCCGCCGTGTGCCGGGAGCTGACCAAGACCTACGAGGAGGTGCGCCGGGGCGGCCTCGGGGAGCTGGCGGCCTGGGCCGCCGAGGGCGTGCGGGGCGAGATCTCCCTCGTGGTGGAGGGCGCCCGCCGCGACCCAGGGACGGTCGGGGACGCCGACCTGGTCGCCGCGGTCTCGGACCTGGAGGAGGAGGGCGTGCGCCGCAAGGAGGCGATCACCCGTGTGGCCAGGGAGTTCGGTGTTCCCAAGCGCCGGGTCTACGACCTGGTGCACGGGGTCGTGTCCGCCGACTGACCGAAAACGGCGGCCCGCGGCGGAACCTTTCCGGTTCTGGAGCGTCTGACCAGGTGAACCAGCCAGACCGTCGATGGGGAACACGTTCATGCGAAGCCACCTCTTCCAGCAGGCCCAGGAGACCAGCCAGCCGGGTATGCACCTGCAGAACCACAAGATGCTCCGGGTGGGCCTCAACGGCGAGTTCTTCGCGCGTCAGGGCGCCATGGTCGCCTACCAGGGCCAGGTCGACTTCTCCTACGAGGGGTCCGGCAGCGTCAGCAAGTTCTTCAAGAAGGCCTTCACCGGCGAGGGGCTGCCGCTGATGAAGGTGTCCGGGCGCGGCGACGTGTTCCTGGCCCGCGACGCCTGGGACGTGCACCTGGTGGACCTGGAGGACGACCACCTCACGGTCAACGGCGACAACGTGCTCGCCTTCGAGGCCGGGCTGAACTGGGACATCCGCCGTGTGGAGGGCGCGGGCATGGCCGCCGGCGGCCTCTTCAACACGGTCTTCAGCGGCCGGGGCAGGGTGGCCATCGCCTGCCACGGCGCCCCGGTGCTGATCAACGTCGACCAGCCGACCTTCGTGGACACCGACTCCGCGGTCGCCTGGTCCAGCTCGCTGAGCACGGGCGTGCGCCGCACGGTCAAGGCGGGCGCGCTCATCGGCCGGGGCAGCGGAGAGGCGCTCCAGCTCTCCTTCGAGGGCCAGGGCTTCGTCCTGGTGCAGGCCTCCGAGGGCGCGCCGGTCGCGGCCCAGACGGCCTGACCCGACAGGCGAAGGGCCCCGGGACGTGTGTCCCGGGGCC
>NZ_QPFC01000033.1:0-1320 GCF_003427465.1 Nocardiopsis sp. TNDT3
GCACACGCCCGACGAGCTGCGCCGCGCCCTCACGGGCGCCGGGCGCGTCGCCCTCGTCCCCACCATGGGCGCCCTGCACGAGGGCCACCGCAGCCTCATGCGCCTGGCCCGCGAGCGCGCCGACACCGTGGTCGTCAGCGTCTTCGTCAACCCGCTCCAGTTCGGGCCCAACGAGGACTTCGACCGCTACCCGCGCACCCTGGACACCGACACCGCCGTGTGCGCGGAGGAGGGCGTCGACGTGGTCTTCGCCCCCGGAGTCGACACCATGTACCCCGCCGAGCAGACGGTCACCGTCCACGCGGGCGCGATGGGCGACCGGCTGGAGGGCGCCTCCCGCCCCGGGTTCTTCACCGGCGTGCTCACCGTGGTCAGCAAGCTCCTGCACCTGGTCGGCCCGGACCTCGCGGTCTTCGGCAGCAAGGACGCCCAGCAGCTCGCCGTGGTCCGCCGCATGGCCGCCGACCTCAACATGCCCGTGGAGATCGTCGGCGCGCCCACCCTGCGCGACCCCGACGGCCTGGCCACCTCCAGCCGCAACGTCTACCTCTCCGGGGCCGAGCGCACCAGTGCCCTGTCCCTGTCCCGCGCCCTGGAGGCGGGCCGCGCCGCCGTCCCGGGGGGCCCCGACGCCGTCCGCGCCGCGGCCCGGGCCGTCCTGGACGACGCGGCCGGGGCCGAACCCCCCGTCGAACTCGACTACCTCGCGTTGGTGGACCCCGCCACCTTCGCCGACGTCCCCGCCGACCACACGGGCGAGGCCGTCCTGGCCGTCGCCGCCCGCGTGGGCGCGACCCGGCTCATCGACAACGTGTCCCTGACCCTCTAGGCCGACCCCGCCCCGCGTCCCAGGGGTGGGCCGGATCCCCCGCACACCAGCGCCGCGTACCGGCGGCACCCCGGAAGAGAGAACACGGATGAGCACACCCCTCCAGACGCGGCTCGACGCCCCCGAACCGGGGTGGACGATCGAGGCCGACGTGGCGGTCGTCGGCTCGGGCATCGCCGGTCTGAGCACCGCGCTGCGCTACGTCCAGCGCACCGAACGCGGCCGGGTCGTGCTCGTCACCAAGGACCGCCTGTCCACCGGCTCCACCGCCTACGCCCAGGGCGGGATCGCCGCCGCCATGGCGCCCGAGGACGGGCCCGTCGCCCACATGGTCGACACCCACCTGGCGGGGGCGGGCCTGTCCGACCCCCACGCCGTCAACGTCCTGGCCGCCGAGGGCCCCGACGCCCTGCGCTGGCTCATCGGGCTGGGCGCCGAGTTCGACCTCGCCGAGGACGGCGCCCTGGCCCTCACCCGCGAGGGCGGCCACC
>NZ_QPFC01000343.1:0-2231 GCF_003427465.1 Nocardiopsis sp. TNDT3
CTCGGCGGGCAGCGCGGGGGAGGGGGCGGCCAGGGGTCCGAGCACGGCGGAGGCCGCGACGAGGCCGGCCCCGACCAGCAGGGGTTGGGCGACCGCTGTGTCACGGATCTCGTCCGCGTCCGCGGTGGTGCCGTAGCGCACCAGGTCCAGCCCGGCGACCTCGGACCACGCCTCGACCTGCGCGGAGACACCGGGCAGTTCGAGCCACGGGGAGAGGAATCCGGGAACCTGGGCGCCTTGGCCGGGAGCAACGATTACAAGCACGACATCAACCTTGCCCTGTAGGAGATCACCGGTCAGAGGGGGAGGAGCACGAACTTACTCGACACCGTTTGTTGGGACTCCACAAAACGGTGCCGAACGTGCTCCCTCGGACCCGGAACCGGTGGGAGAGGTCACCCTCCGACGGTACGCTGCGCGCGCACCCGGTCACGCCAGCGGTTCGCGCCCGCCGGGGACGCGGGGCGGCCCGCCGGCCGGGTGCCGCGGGATGCGAACCTGGAGAGGTGAACACCGAACCCCACCAGACCCCGGACGACCAGGGCACCGCGGCGGACCCGGAGGGCGCACCCGCCTCCGTGCCCACGGAGCAGGAACGCGTGCGCGCGGAGACCGTGCGCCGCCTGGAGCGCTCCATGGGCGCGCTCGGCACGGCCGCCGTGGCCCGCATGGAACAGCGCCTGGGCTGGTTCCGCCGGATGTCGGCCGAGGACCGCTCGTGGATCGGACTGGTCGCCCAGTCCGGGGTGGCCGCCTTCGTCGACTGGTTCCGCAACCCGGTGCGCGGCCGCCCGGCCATCACCGTCGAGGTCTTCGGCACCGCGCCGCGCGAGCTCACGCGCTCGGTCTCCCTCCAGCAGACCGTCGACATGATCCGCGTGGTCATCGACGTGGTCGAGGGACAGGTGGAGGAGCTGGCCGCCCCCGGCGGAGCCCAGCAGCTGCGCGAGGCCGTGCTGCGCTACACGCGCGAGGTGGCCTTCAGCTCCGCGAAGGTCTACGCGCGCGCCGCCGAGGCGCGTGGCGCGTGGGACGCGCGCCTGGAGGCCCTGATCGTGGACGCCCTGCTGCACGGCGACCAGGAGGACGGCCTCCAGACGTGGGGTTCGGCGCTGAGCTGGTCGCACACCCCGGTCGTCGCGGTGGCCGGGGAGGTCGGCGACGACGACGGCGGCAAGGTCCTGGACGACCTGCGCTCGGCCGCGCGCCGCCTCGGCCACGACGTGCTGGCCGGGATGCAGGGACGTCGCGTGGTCGTGGTGATCGGCGTGGGGGACCGCTACCCGGCGCAGGACCTGCCCGCGGCCGCCGCCGAACCGCTGGCCGGGCTCTTCGGCTCGGGCCCGGTGGTGGTGGGGCCCGCCGTCCCCGACCTGCGGTCCGCGGGGGCCTCGCTGCGCGCCGCGGTCAACGGACTGCGGGCCGCGGTGGCCTGGCCGGACGCGCCGCGCCCGGTCCTCGCCGACGACCTGCTGCCCGAGCGCGCGCTCCAGGGCGAGGCCGAGGCGCGCAGGCAGCTGGTCGAGGAGGTGTACGTGCCCCTGCTGGGCGCGGGGTCGCCCCTGCTGGACACCCTGTCGGTGTACCTGGAGCACGCCTCGTCGCTGGAGGCCACCGCGCGGATGCTGTTCGTGCACCCCAACACGGTCCGCTACCGGCTCAGCCGGATCGCCGAGCTCACCGGGCGCACGCCCTCCGACGGGCGCGGCTCCTTCGTCCTGCGGGTGGCGGTCGCCCTCGGGCGGCTCGCGCGGACCGACGGCGCCTGATCCTCCGGGGGCGGCCGGTTCGGGTGCCTTTGGGGGCGGCCGGTTCCGGTCACGGCCCCGCGGAGGGGAACCCGCCGCGTAACCTGATCGTTGCCTGCCATGTCAGTCCCCTTATGGAAGTTTCACCAGAGCCGGGTATGTCGGTAACTGGTTGTGTACGCCCGGGGACCACATGAAAAGGGATAGCTTTGTGGTGGGCGGGTTGCCGACGGGACCGTTGAGGCTGCGTCATCCTCGGGCGAAGGTCCCCGCACCGCCCCGTCACGACGTTCTTGGGGGGTCAACGCTGTGGTCGAGCGACCGAGGATAGGGTCCCGGCTCTTCCGTCCGATGATCGATTACGTTCTCGCGCCCACTCAGGAGGGTGAGCTGCGCAGACGGGCGCTGTTCTGGCTCCCCGCGCCGCTGCCCGTGCTGGGCGTGGTCTACCTGCTGGTCGGCGGCCAACTGGCCGCCGCGGGG
>NZ_QPFC01000344.1:0-1108 GCF_003427465.1 Nocardiopsis sp. TNDT3
CCGCGTTCCTAACCTCTCAGGTCAGTACAGCTAGGACCCGGTCCACACGAAGGCCGCTGAGATCGGGTGGCCCCGGAACCTCTCCCACGTGGGCTTGGCCTCCACCCAGGTGTCGTCCACGGTGCCCTCCGCCATCTCGGCCAGCCGCCACCCCGCGGCCGAGGCGGCGCGGACGTGGTCGCTGATGAGGTGGACGTGGGTGGCGATGGCGATGTCCTCGCCGGAGGCGTCGGTGTAGTGGGTCGGCATCCCCGAGACCATCGAGAACTGCGGGTGGTAGGCGACCAGCACGCACGTCCCCCCGGGCCGGACGAGCCGCCGGGCCTCGGCGTAGAAGGGCGCCAGGTCCGGCAGGTGCTCGTCGATCAGGGAGGCGATGACCAGGTCGTAGGCGGCGCCGGGCAGGCCCGTGTCGCGCACGTCGCCCCGGGTGAGGCTGTCGTGGGCGCCGCGCCTCTCGGCCAGGGCCAGCATGCCGGAGCTGAGGTCGACGCCGTCCACGCGCCCGGCCCCGCGGCCGCGCAGCCACGAACCGGTGCGGCCGGTACCGCATCCCAGGTCGGCGGCGCGGGAGACCGCCGACCAGTCGGGGACGGTGAGGCCGTCCAGGAGGGCCAGGTCCATGGCGTCCAGGACGGAGTCCTCGTAGGTGCCGGACCAGCCGTCGTAGCCGGTGGCCACGTCGACGGTGCGGTAGTGGCGGGTGTCGAAGTCCGCGAAGTCGGGCATGGGGGCGAGTATGGCGCGGTCGGGCCGGGCGGGGCGAACCCTTTTCGGGCGGACCCGCCGACGGGAAAACCGGTTGCCGCCGCCGCGGGCGTGCTCCTAGGTTGGTCGCCATGTGCTGCTTCCAGGCGATCATCTGCCGGGCCCACGCCTGGCCGGTGAGCTGCCACACCCACGTCGTCCGGCCCCGGTTCCCGCACCTGGGCCGGTAGTCCGCCGTCCCGGCCGCCGCGGACCCCGCCCACGGGGTCCGTCCGGCCCGCCGGGAACCCCGCCCCTTCCTCCCTCCGCTTCGCGTGCGTACCCCGCCGCGTGTGCGGACGGTGCGGAAAGGGGCGCGCCGTCCGCCGCCGCTGGCGCGGGCGCCCCCCCCCCCCCCCCC
>NZ_QPFC01000345.1:0-3328 GCF_003427465.1 Nocardiopsis sp. TNDT3
TCCTCGGGGATGCCCTGCTCGACCTTGCCGACGAGGTCGGCGCCGACGTCGGCGGCCTTGGTGAAGATGCCGCCGCCCACGCGCATGAACATGGCGAGGAGGGCCGCGCCGAAGCCGAAGCCCTCCAGGACGATGGGGGCGTCGCCCCGGTAGAGGAGGACGACGAGGGCCGCGCCGAACAAGCCGAGGCCGACGGTGATCATGCCCGCCACTCCGCCGGTCCGGAAGGCGATGCGCATGGCGGTGCGGTTGGAGGCGTCGTCACCGCCCCGGGCGGCCGCGGCGACCCGGACGTTGCCGCGCACGGCGAGCCACATGCCGATGAATCCGGTCGCCGCCGACAGCAGGGCGCCGAGGGCGAAGAAGACCGACCGGCCGATCGCGATGGCCCACGAGTCGGCCGGGAGCAGGAGCAGCAGGAGCGGGATGAGGACGACGAAGACCGCGAGGGTGCGGAACTGTCGTTTGAGGTAGGCCGCCGCTCCTTCCTGCACCGCGAGCGCGATGCCGCGCATTCGCTCTGTGCCCTGCCCTGCGGCGAGGACCTCACGTACCAGCACGCCCGCGACGGCGAGTGCCAGAAGGGCCACCACCATGACGATGATGACGAGGGTGAAGTCGGTGCCTGCCAGTGATAGGGCCATGCCGCCTTCAGCGGCGAGGTTGAGCCCAGACAATCCGTCCTCCTTGAGACGGGCACGACCTTTTCGGCCCCGTCCACGGGAGAACGCGCGGAACGGCTCGCCCTGTGGGCGCCGGTCCTCGCGGTCGTGGACGTACCGCCGTCCGGAAGGAGCCTGAGCTGGCTCGACGGCACGCTTGGCGGGGTCGAAGCGGTGCCACCTTTGGTTGTGGTGCGTACCGCCCGTGCCACGTGTTCACGGGCGGTGATCCGGGGAGTCTACGCACGGCGACAAAGAAAGGTGAGAGCCGAGCCCGCCATTCCTCAAGAAAATCCGAAGATGTGATCTTCCGGTGATCTCAGGAAAAGGATAAATGCCTTTTTCAGTGATATGCAGCTTATATAACATCTCATAATGCCGTAATGCGATGTTAACGCTAAAGCGTGCATAAGCCCACAAAAAGGGAATCGGCCCCGCAGGCCACACAGACCTCACTAGTCACAGGAAGTGCTGGTGCCACGGGGCCCTCCGCGGGGTCCGCCACCGGTCCGCGGCGGGAGTCGCGGGCGCGTACGCCCACGACCGAAGAGCGCCTGCCGCGTCGGCCGGAGGACACGCTTCTCGGCGGTTATCCGCCGAGCAGGCGCATCCCCGAAGGGTCGATCCCGTCACCCGGGCGGGCGCGCCCGGCGTCGAGGTCGTCGGCCAGGGCGCGGGCGAACGCCGCCACCCCCGCCACGTCCACCCCGTGGGGGGCGTCCGGCCCGAACGGCTCCACGCGGTCCGCGCCCCGCCTCAGCAGACGTGCCGCGCCGACCATGTTGCCGCGCTGCGCGTGGGTGACCCCCACGGCCGTCTGGGCGAGGCCGCGCCACAGTTCCCGCTCGGGGTCGGGCGCGGACTTCCACACGGCTTCGAGGACCTCGTGGGCGGTGAAAGCGTACCCCTGGTCGAGCAGCCGCTGGGCCTCCTCCAGACCTTCCTCCGCGGAGAACTCGGCGTCGTCGGGGACCCGCTCCACCTCGCCCCGGCTCCCGTGCGGCATCGGGCGCCCGTACCGGTCCCGGGGGCGCTGGTTCTGCGCCTGCCCGGTCTCGTTGCGGTCCCGCCCGCCTCCTCGGCCCCCGGACTCCCGGTGCCCGTCCGCGGTCTCCGTCGCCATCAGTGCCTCACCGCCGTTCCCCCTCGCCTGCGAGGACTCCGTCCGCCTCACCGCCGAGACCTCCGCGAGCCACTCGACGAGCGCGCGGGAGACCTCCTCCGGTCGTTCCTCGTGCGGGAAGTGTCCCGCGCCGTGGACCTGCCTCCAACGGTAGGGCCCCGTCACCACGCCCCGTGAGGCGCGTGCCGGTCCGGGCGGGCACACCGGGTCGAGGGTCCCGTGGAGCTGGAGGACGGGGACGCGCACGGGAGCACGGCGCATCCGCGCGTCGTAGCGGAGTCCGTCCGTGCGCCACCGCGACCGGAAGATCCAGCGGTGGCTCTCCAGGGAGCAGTGGGAGACCTTGGGGATGGCGAAGGCGCGGCGGTAGTGCTCCTCGGCCTCGGTGTCGGGCCAGCCGGGGCCCGACCACTCCCGGAGCAGGTCGCCCACGCGTTCGCACCCGTCGCTCAGGAGCCGGTGCTCGGGGAGGATCGGCAGCTGTGCCCGGAGCATGTGGCGGACGCCGGGACCGCCGGAGGCCAGGACGCGGGCCGCTCGCAGCGGGTGCGGCGACGACACCGCGGCCAGGGCGCGCACGGTGCCGGGGTGGTAGGCGGTCATCGTCCAGGCGACGAGGCCGCCCAGGCCGTGCCCGACCACGGCCGCGTCCCGTGAGCCGAGGGCGCGGACCAGTCCGGCGGCGTCCTGGGCGAGGGTGACGAGGTCGTAGCCGCGCGGGGTCTTGTCGCTGGCGCCGTAGCCGCGCAGGTCCGCGGCGACCGCGCGGTAACCGGCGTCGGCGAGCGCGGTCAGTTGGGCGCGCCAGGCCCACCAGAACTGGGGGAAGCCGTGGAGGAGGAGCACCAGCGGCCCGTCACCGGCCTCGGCGACGTGGAACCGGGCCCCCGCCGCGCTGACGGTCCTGTGGGTCCAGGGGCCGTCGACGTAGGCGGCCGAGTCGTCCAACAACGCGCGGGCCTACCGGGCCGCGGGAGCGGACGCCTCGGCGGTCTCGACGGCGTTCGAGGGCGGGCGGATGTCGCCGCGCAGGATGCCGGCGAAGCGCGAGGTGGTCAGCGCGGTGCGCTGGAGGCCCTCCCGCTTGCGCAGGGTGGCGATCGCGTACAGCGCGACGGCCGCGGCGAGCAGCAGGTAGACGAGGGTGACGATGCCGAAGCTGGCCCAGCCGGGGAGCCCGGCGACCTCGTACAGGACGAAGGCCCCGGTCACCGAGAGGAGGATGACGAAGATGTGGGCGAGGACCCCGACCACGGCGAAACCGGCCACGCCCTTGCCGATCTTGGCCGCGTCGGCCTTGGCCTCCAGCTTGGCCAGCTTGATCTCCAGGCTGACCAGACGGGAGATGTTGCCCGTGGCGTCTGAGACCAGTTCGCTGATCGAACGGTCGGTGTCCCTGGTGGCGCCAGGTTCACCGGTACCCGGCTTCTCCGCCATCGTGGAGGTTCCCTTCTCTCGGTCCGAACGCACGGATGATCCTCCGCATCCTCGCACATACCCCGTCTCGGACGTCTCTCACGGCACGCACAACGGCGCCGCCGCC
>NZ_QPFC01000346.1:0-1193 GCF_003427465.1 Nocardiopsis sp. TNDT3
CGAACCACCGGTCGTGACCCGCGGCGCCGCCGACACGTCGCGGACGGGCGCCACCGCGGGTCACGACCGGTGGTTCGGGTGTTGTTGTGACCGTAGACACTCCCCGGCCGTACGCGCCGGGACGGTGTGCACCGCGCCAGCTGTTACACATGTGCACAGTGCACAACCCGCGAGGCAGGAGGTAGGGGCGTTGGCGATCACGGTCCGCGACATCACGGCCGACCCGGACCTGGAGGTGCGGGTGGCGGCGGGCCGCTCCGGCCTGGACCGGGCGATCCGCTGGGCGCACGTGATCGAGCTGCACGACCCGGTGCGCTGGCTGCGCGGCGGGGAGCTGGTGCTCACGGTCGGGCTGGGGCTGGGCGCCGACGAGCGGGCGCGCCGCGCCTACGTGCGCCGGCTGCACGGGGCCGGGTGCGCCGGCCTGGGGTTGGCCGTGGACGTGTGGCGGCGCGAGGTCCCTCCCGAGGCTCTGGAGGAGGGCGACGCCCTGGGCCTGCCGATCCTGCGCGTGGAGGGCGAGACCCCCTTCGTCGCGGTGGTGGAGGCGGTGGCCGACCACTACGCGGCCGAGCGCACGCGCGAACAGCACCGGGTGCTCACCGCGCAGGACGCGATGGCGCGCGCGTCGCTGCGCTCGGGCCCGACCGGGGTGATGGGCGAGCTGTCCTCGGCCACCTCGGGGGCGTCGCTGCTGTTGGACCGCAACGGGATGACGAGCGCGGCCGTGCCCGACACCGAACCCCCCTGGCACGCGCTGGTCCGCTCGGCCCTGGCGGGGCGCCCGCGCGGGATGACGGTGCTGGCCGACGGGGAGGCGAGCGTCCTCCTCCAGACGCTGGGGCCCACCGGCCGGACCCTGGGCTGGCTGGCTCTGCGCTGCACGTCCCCGGTGACGCCGCACGTGCGCATGCTGGCCAACCACGCGGCCTCACTGCTGGCGGTGGACCTGCTGCACTCGCGCGACGCCCGGCGGGCGCTGTACCGCGAACGCGCCCCGGTCCTGCTCGCCGCGGTGACGGGGCGGCCCCGGGCGCCCCTGCCCCTGCCCGTCCCGCCCTGGGAGGTGGTGTGCCTGCGGACCCCCTCGCCCGACCGGCTGCTGGACCACGCGGCGGACGCGCTGACCGACGTGCTCGGCGACACCGCCGCCGCGCGCGACAGCGCTCTGTGCGTCCTGGAGGACGTGCTGG
>NZ_QPFC01000347.1:0-17706 GCF_003427465.1 Nocardiopsis sp. TNDT3
CGCCTGCCCCGCCCCAGTACGGCCCCCTCCGGCCGCATCTTCAGGGCTAGCCAACCTCAACTCCCAAATACCGCCAGATAAATCGCCTTGAGGGCATACCAGAGAAAGCTGGCAGAAAACAAGGCGAGAACAGCCGTAGCCAGGTTCCTCTGAAAGCGGTACGCGCCCCCCCTCTTCGACTCCTGCCTCCGACCAGCCCTTCGAAACGACCATCCATGGCATCGAAAAATTTATCAAAGTGCCTATGATTCAGCCAGGCCAGAAGAGCAAGGAAGACAGAGAGAAAGACGATAAGGGCAATTTCACACCATATCCCACCCACCACAAGCCAGAAAAAGGAGGATTACTGAAACACAGAAGCCGAGGCCGCGAGTCCACAAGCCAACACAGACAGAGGAAGCCAACGGGCTTCTGAAAGAAAACGCACGAGACTTTCCTAACCAGGCCCCACTGCCCTCCCGCACCACCACCGTCTCGCTCGCGCGCTCGGAGGAAATCATAGTCTCCGTGTCCAATGCGGAATTCCAGGCCACTTCTACCCGCCAAATAAGTGACCGCCTGAGAACCGACCGCTCGCGTTGACTCCAAGCACCACCGATGCGCAATCACCTTCACTAGGAAGACTACAGCCGAGCATCACTGTGCTCACAGCTATGCTGCTTGAAGTCCTCAAACAACACCCCCTAGCCAAATACTCCAGCAAGCACCATTAAGGATAGAACAACAACAATGGAAAAAAGGGAAATGATCGAAATAGTAACCAGCCTTGGCGGATTTACGCCTTTACTCTGCGCAATCACATGCAGCAGCATTGCCAACGAAGCGACGGCAGCCAACAGAAGTACGAGCCTCTCCAAACAAACCTCCACCAATCAAATAAGAGCCAGTCAATTAGTCCCAGGTTAAATTTCATCGCGACACTGCTTAAAATTCGCCCGGACGCATAGCGGAACAGTTTTCGCCACAGTTAGCCACGAGCATAGTCACCATCGCTCGCCAGAACTGCATCTTAAATCCACCAGACGCAACCACCTAATGGATTTCATGACAAATCGTAGACCACGCAGGCAAAGGTAGATCCTGCTGCAACAACTCCCCAGAATATTCCCCAGGCACCCAAGCCTGGAGGACCTCCCATGGACGCAGCCGCCAAAGTTCCAAAACCAATCGTCCCCATGACAGCTCCGACTCCTACACAGAGACTCGGCTTGTCATCGTCTTGGGTGTTATAGCATTCATACGCAGGATCAGAACAGTCAATTGGCTCGGGCCCGGATGGGTTGTCAGTAGGTTCAGGGAGATCGGACCCAACAGACATAGTCGAAACTCTTCGGTATTCAGCAGACCCACCTTCAGCACGAACCGCCGTGGCCCTCACCGCTTCCCGACGCCGTGCCTGCTGCTCCTGTGCCTGACGGCGGGCAGCATTTCGACGTTTCTCCGCAGCGACCCTCGCCGCCCTCTCACGCGCAGCCTTCACCGCGGCCGCCTTACGCGCCGCAGCTGCCCTCGCGGCCGCCGCCCTCTTCGCAGCCGCGATCTTGGCGGCGCGGATCTGAGCAGCCCTGATCTTAGCGGCGCGAATCTGCGCGGCACGAATCTGCGCCGCACGGATCGCGGCCTGGCGAATGCGGTACGCCCGGATCGCGGCCAGACGGGCCTGGTAAGCGCGGATCGCGGCCTGGCGGGCCTGGTACACGGCCCACCTCCGGGCCTGCGCGAAGGCCTTCCTCAGGAACAGACCGTCGGGGTCGGTGAAGGACACCGGGTTGTTGTTGGAGTAGGAGTACCCGTGCATCTGCTCGGGGTCGCTGAAGTCCACGACCGGGTCCGGAGAGATGAACGACCCCAGTTCCGGTGCGTAGGAGCGCGCCCCGAGCCGGGTCAGGCCGACCTGTTCGTCAATGACTCCGCCGACGAACCCGCGCGAGTTGGGCCAGTCCCCTCCGACGCTTCCGCGGTCTCCGCCGAAAGCGGTGAACCTGCGCCGGATCGTTTCCCCGGTGAGGGAGTCCATGGCGAGCTGGCCGGTCTTGTGGTGGTCGGAGAAGATCCAGTGCACCCTGCCGTCGTTGGAGCGGCTGGCGACGACTTCACCGGCGTGCTCATAGAGGCGGGTGGACTGCGAGATCAGGTCTTCCTTGTCGTACTTGATCTCCATGCCGGGCAGGAACAGCGTGACCACACCGCCGTCGTCACGGATCAGCCGCTCGCCCTCGGCGTCGTAGACGAACTCCGAGGTGTTCTGGCCCTCGTGGATGGCCGCGAGCTGGCCCTCGGCGTCCCACTCCAGCGTCTGTGTGCGGTTGCCGTCCTGCCTGGAGGCCATGTTCCCGGCCTCGTCGTAGGTGTAGGTCGCGGTTCCGCCAGCACCGTTGGAGTCCACCCGGGTCACCGCGTGCGGGCGCTCCTCCCCCGCCCCGGGACGCTGGTAGGTCCTCTCGACGTCGCTGCCGTCGACGAATCCGTGGCGGGTCTCGGTGAGGCGGTTGCCGAGGTCGTCGTAGGTGTAACTGTTCCAGTACGGCGCGGCGCCGCCCATGGCCTCCTGGGACGGGGTGGTGTCACAGGCCTGGTCACCGCTGGCTGACGTCGTCCACTCGTTGGTGAGGCGGCGCATGTCGTCGTAGGCGAAGCACTGCACGTCCGGCAGCAGCCCCTGGGCCGTGGGTTCGTCCCGGATGCTCAGCACATTGCCGGCCGCGTCGTAGGAGTAGGTCTGGTCGACCAGTGTCCCGTGGCCGATCTCGTGGCTCACCCGCGCGGTGAGGAGCCGCTGGGTGCCCGGGTCGTAGTCTCGCGTGGACCAGGTGGACTTGGCCTGGGTCGATCCGTCGTTGCGGTGGTGCCACCGCTGCATGATCTGCCCGCGGGACGAGTACGACGTTTCGTGGACGTAATCGAGCGTCTCCACTCCTTCGAGCGAGCCAGCCACCGAGACCGGCAGGCCCAGCTCATTGTAGGTGTAGCGGACGAACTCGCGGGGCAGCCCCCCTGCCGCGGGCAGTGTCTCCGTCTCGATGGTGCCGTCGGCGTTGTAGGTGCTCCGGAACCGGTAGGACCCGCTCAGAGCCCCGTACTCCGGTGCGGAGGGGATGCTGATCGTCGTCGCGAGCGGCCGGCCCATGGCGTCGTAGGCGGCGACGGACGTGCTGTACTGCAGTCCGTCGGCGTGCCGGGTGGCACGGGTCAGCTCTCCCTTGGCGACGGAGTCGAAGGTCCACGAGGCGAGCAGGGGACCGTTGACTCCGCCCTCCCGCTGCTCGGTCTTACGGCCGAGTTCGTCGTAGGCGTAGACGACCGTCTCGTCCCGGGCGTCGGTCCGGGCCACCATGCGGTCAGCGGAGTCGTAGACGAACGTGGTCGTGCCCCGGTCGGGCTCGTCGGTACGAACCTTGCGCCCCCGCAGGTCGTAGTGGTTGCGCCAGACGTTGCCCGCCTCGTCGGTCACCGTCTCCACCTGCCCCGCCGGGGTGTGGGTGTAGGTCAGAGCGGTGTAGTCGGCTTCGGGGGTGTCGCCCTGGTGCTGGCGCACCTCGATGGTCTGGCCGCGCGCGTTCTTGATCGTGGTGGTGGGGATGGCGCCCGGAGCCGGTGTGACCAGTTGGCGGTCACCGCGGTCCTCGGAAGAGGTCCGCCACAGCTCTTGGCCGTTGGACATGGTCAGGACCTCGGTCGGGCGCTCCGCGCCGTCGTAGACCGTCTGGGTGTACCGGGGGATGAGGTCGTCGTTGCCGCCGGGCACGCCGTTGTTGCCGGGCACGAAGATGTCCTGCGTAGGCGCCTCGTCGTTGGTGTAGGCGTGGCGTTCCTTGACCTTCAGACCGCGGCTGTCGTAGAAGGTGTCGGTGATCAGGCGTCTGCCGCCCACACCGGGCTCCTGACGCTGGCGTTCACGCAGCAGCCCGTCGTAGATCTGGTAGGTCGAGGAGTAGCCGCCCTCGTTGTTGCGGGTGTGGGTCGCCACCACCGTGGGGGCGTCGTCGCGCACGTGGTACTCGAACCGCGTCGCCGGATCGTCATCGGACTTCTTCAGGTCGGGAGTCCATACCGCGGTCAGGCGTCCCAGGGGGTCGTAGGTCATGTCACTGCGGTTGCCGTTGGCGTCGATCTCCGCCACGGGAAGCCCGCGTGCGGGATCGAAGTGCTCGGTGGTGGTGTGGCCGAGCGGGTTGGTGGTGGTGACGGTGGTCGGCGCACCACCGGGCACGGTGGTCGTGTAGTCCGTCTCGGTGACGTTGCCGAGCGCGTCGGTCTCGGAGACGGTGCGCCCGTAGGCGTCGTGTTCCCTCTCCTGCACGACCTGGTAGGTGGGGGTGGAGCCGTCGTACTCCATGACCCGTTGGGAGCTGGTCTCCAGTCCGACGGTGGGGGCGTCTCCGAAGCCGCCTCCGTCGAAGAGGGAGCGCTCGTCGCTGATCACGTCGTCGGGGTAGGCGGGAGTCGTCCCGCAGCCGACCGCGACCTTCTCCGTGCGGGTGACGGTGTCCAGGATCCTGCGACCGGTGTTGTCCGCGTAGGTGTAGCGGGTGCACTGGTCGTCGTCGGCGTCGTCGAGGTCACCGTGGTCGTGGGTCTGGGTGATGCGGCCCAGGGAGTCGTACTCCGCGCTCTCCCTGCTACGCATCCATCCGTCGCCGACTGCCGTGTACTGGGTGCTGGAGGCCATCCCCGTCATACGGGACTCGAGAGTGCCCCACGAGTAGGTCCGCTCACCGGTGACCCGGCTCCAGGGCAGGGAGATGGTCTTCTCCACGACGTCCCCGCCGGGTCCGTTGAACGTGGCCTCCTCCAGCGTGAACCCGTTGTACTGGTTGAGGTCGGTGTGCTCGCCGCCCGCTGAGTCGGTCACCGTGGCGGTTCGGGTCCCGTTGGGCAGGCGGTCGCCGTGCATGCCGCGGAAGAAGCGGTGTTCGGTCGCTGACCGGGTGGCGTTGGCATCGCCTTCGATGACGCGGACATGCGCGTATCCGCGCCAGTCGGACCAGGTGCGACGCTCGTCGCGCACGAACCCGTCTGCGTCCTGGTAACGCCAGGCGGCGTCGCCCAGGTACTCGTAGGCGGTGATGAGGTCCGGCTGTGCGGTGACCAGGTCGTGCTCACTGACCTGGGTCACCACGTACTTGTGGAACCAGTCGGTGTACTCGCCCTTGCCGTCCGCGGTGCTGTTCACGACCGGGAAGCAGCGGGTGCCGTTGGTGTGCGGGTCCGGGAAGTCCCCGGTGTCGCACTCACCACCGGCGTAGCTGATGTCGGTCTGGGAGCCGCTCTCGGTGAGGATCTTCGTGATCCGCCACTTCAGCATGGGGGCGAAGCCGTCGTCCTGGGTGTCGACCCTGTTCTCGAACTGGGTGCCGCCGAACTCCAGCGTGGGCATGGAGGCGGTGTCGCCCACGTGACCGGTGTGGGAGATCGACTGCAACCACAGGTCCGGCGGGGTGCCGTCGCCGTTCGCGGGGTAGACGTGTTCCAGCTCCCAGGAGTCGACGTTGCCGTAGGCGGAGCCGTCGTGGACCTGGGTGGTGATGGAGTCCAGCTTCTTGCGGGTCCAGAAGGTCGGGGAGAGTTTGTTGGTGCAGTTCTGCCCCTGCGCGCAGTGCCGGTCGAAGGGGGCGTCCGGCCAGTGTCTGGCGTTGCCGCTGGTGAACTTGTCCTCGGCGCAGTCGAAGCCGTCCGTGGGGATGCAGCGCTCGCTGACCGCGAAGTTGACCCGGGCGGGAGCGGTGGCGTGGACGTCGTCGGAACGCAGACCGTAGTTGATACGGCGCAGGTACCCGCCCCGGTCGTAGACCGTGGGGGAGTTGGCCTGCCCGTTGCGGCCGTAGTAGTTGCGCTCCTTGGTGTACTGGTAGGTCATCACGTTGCCGTGCGCGTCCACCACGTAGTCCAGGTTCCACCGCCATGCCTGCTGGCACCAGGAGTTGGCGAAGCTGGAACCGTTGCAGGGCTGACCCGAGTTCCGGCCGAACACCGGCACCGTCCACGCCGAGTTCGTCTCGGCATCGCCGCTGCCGTAGCCGGGAAGCCGGTTCATCCCGAAGTAGTACTGGGTGCCGTCCGTGGTGGTGATGCGCCAGTACTCGCCGTCGTTGTCGCCGTTGGTGGTGCCGGTGAGCCGCTCGATGCGGGACGCGTCGTCGTGGCGCATCCGCCACGTTCCGTCCTCGTCCAGGAACATCTCGCCGGAGCGGCCGTTCAGCGAGAACGTGGCGTTGTGCCGGGACCAGCACAGGTCCCCGGTCTTGGCCGAGTCCGGCTGACTGTCGGCGCAGGGAACGTACTTGCGCTCGATGAAGCCGGGGTTGTAGTCGAAGCCCTCACCGATCCAGGACGTCTGGTTGTTGGAGGAGGAGACCCTGCCGTCCACGGAGGCCGAGGAGTAGCCCAGTTCGATGCCCGGGGTCAGGTCACCGGCGACGGGGGGTGTGTCGACGGGGTAGCTCCAGGAGAAACTGCCCGTCTGGAGACCGACGTCCCAGCTCGACGTGGCGGACAGGTCGGTGGCCTGGTAGTCGCCTCGGGGGCCCTCCTCCTCTGCGGCCGCGGCCAGGAGCATG
Organism: Nocardiopsis sp. TNDT3; assembly: GCF_003427465.1. Classification (NCBI taxonomy): domain Bacteria; kingdom Bacillati; phylum Actinomycetota; class Actinomycetes; order Streptosporangiales; family Nocardiopsidaceae; genus Nocardiopsis; species Nocardiopsis sp. TNDT3. The sequence continues at coordinate 6,558 of NZ_QPFC01000347.1, forward strand.
CCCTCTCCGCCCAGGGCGGGCACGGTCCCGGTGAGCGTCTGGGCGTCGGTGTCGTTGTCCGTGGTGAACGTGTGCGGAGCACGGTCCTGGCACTCGACGGAGTCGTCGAGGAGACAGGTGTCGACCTCGACCAAGTCGAGGCGGCCCCCGTAGTCACCGCCGTAGGCGTTGGCGAAGTCGGAGTAGTCGACCGTCAGGTCGACCGGGCCTACACCGGCCTCGTCGTCGGTCCGGGTCACACGGAGAAGCAGCCCTTCGATCCCCGCTTCCTCGGCCGCGGAGCGGTCGAGGACCTCCACCTGGACGGATTCGACGCTGCTGACCGCCGGATCGGTTTCCTCCGCCTCTTCGGGGGAGGATTCAGTTGTATTCTCCGCTTCGGGTGCGCTGCCGGTTTCCGCTTCCGGCTCTAGGCTCTCCGGCTGTTCCTGCCCCGCGTCCGAACCCTCCTCAGAACGCGCGGGCGCGTCCCCCTCTTGCTGAGGGTCTTCCTCGTCCTCGGAAGCTCCGGTGTCGACGTAGTCCTCGGCTACTTCTTCAACCCACGTTTCTTGGGCCTCGTCGGAGACCTGGGCGACCGTGACCAGGTCATCGACGACCTGGAGGTCGGTTCCAGGGTCGGCGAGTCCGGTTTCGCCGACGTCACCGGTCGGCCAACTGGCCTCCAGGGGCTCGGTCAGAGCTGCGTCAGTAGCCGTGTCCTCGGTCGAGGGCGCGTCGAGGGCTCCGGCGATGTCCTGTCCCGGAACGGACGCCTCGTCCTCCACCTCGGGGCGGGTGTTGAAGGTGAGCGAGGACGCGGGAGCGGCCTGGAGGAGGCTGCCGACCAGGACCAGAGTCGCGGCATAGGTCATCGGCCTCTTGATGAAACGGATGACACGGCTGTTGGCCATGGTGCGAGCTTGTGGACGCGAGGGCTTTTCCTGGTCCGGCTCGGGTGTTCTCGCAGCGGAGTTGGACGCGTTCGGGGGCAGGTCGGACACGGCGTGCCTTTCTGACAGCGGCCGAAGCACAAGGGGGATGAGGGCGAGGACGCGGGGAGCGGTCTACCGCTTAGAGCCTGGGGACCGGCGCGATTCCTTCCCTGACTGCGAGGATCTCGTGTTCGTCGAACACGCCCTGGTACAGGAAGACGTCGCTGATGTCTCCGGCCCAGGCATCGGAGAGCTGCTGCTCGAAGCGTCCGCCGCCGATGACGACCGGACCGTTGGCGTGCCAGGCGTCAGGCACCTCAGCCGTGCCCTGCTCGACACCGTCGAGGTAGAAGGTGGTGGTCCGCGAGGTGTGGTCGTAGGTTCCGACCAGGTGGGTCCAACGCCCGAACTCGGCGTGCTGATCGGATCTCGCCCGGTGCCAACCCGAAGCTCCCGCGGTGTCCGAAGGCGGATTCTTCAGCATCCACTGGTGGGAATCTGCTGTGTACTGGTAGCCCAGGTAGAAGCCGCTGTGATGAACGCCGTCCTGGGAGACCGCCGTGGAGTTGTGTCCGACCTCGTCCAGACGGACCCACGCCGCGACGCTGTAACTGCGGTCGGTACGGATGGCCGGGCCTTCGGTCGTGATGCGTTCGGGGACGGCTGGGTTCAGGCTGACGCCAGGAGCGAACGTGACGTCGTTGAGGGCCTTATTCCAAGCGGTCAGGGGGTCGCCGTGCAGGGTTGCGCCAAGACCGTGGTCGGAGGAGTCCGCGGCGAGGGCGCCGTCGGTCTCGTCCAGTTGCCAGCGGCCTTCCAGCGCGATGGGGCGGTTGGCCAGGGTCCAGACCTCTGAACGCGCCTCGGTGTCCTCCCCCGTGACCTCGTCGGTGACCACCCGGTCCCAGACCCGTACGTCGTCGATGGCTCCGGACCAGGCGTCGTAGAACTGACCCCGGTACCTGGCGCCTCCGATCACCAGAGGGCCTTGAGCGTTCCACGGGGACTCCTGGACCACCTCGCCCTGGCGTACTCCGTCGACGTAGAGGACGAGCTGACCGGTCTCTGGATCGTGGGTTCCCAACAGATGGGTCCACACCCCCGTCTCAGCGGGCTCATTCGAGTAGACGCGGCGGGAGATACTGGTCTCGTCTCCGTCGAAGGGGGCCTGCTTGAACACCCAGTTGCCCTCGGCAGTGTGGTTGTAGCCGAGGTAGAAGCCGCTGTGCCGTTCACCGTCCTGTGACACGGCCGTGTGGTTGCCTGTGGCCTCGTCCAGACGCACCCACGCCGACACCGAGAACGCGCCACTGGTGTCGACCACCGGTGCGTCGGTACGGGCGTGGCCCCCGTCCGCCGTGGCCAGGCTGGTGCCTTCCAGTTGGTAGCGGCCCTGTCGGACACCGCCCACTCGGCCTCGCGTCCAGCCGGTGTCACCACTGGCCGTGGCCGTCCTGTCTGGGTCCGCCGCGTCAACGGCGGTTCCCCCTGTGCCTTCGTCGAGGGTGAAGCGGGAGATCGGGGCGCTCGGGGGCGCGACCAGGAAGTAGTACGCGAGCTCGCACGGAGACGAGTTGCCGTAGGCGTCGACAGTGCTGGCGTAGATCATGTTCGCCCCGCTACGGCTGGGCGTGATCGGGATCGTGGCGCTGGCCCCCGGCTCACCGAGCTTCACCTCGGTCGTGCACGAGGTGTCATTGAGGCTGTAGTAGTACGAAGCCGCCTGTTCGACGCCGTTGTTGGAGAAGGTGAAGTCGCCGGTGCGTCCGGCGCTGCCGTGCAGCGCGTCGTCGGCCGGGTAGTCGGTGGAGGCCACGATGGGACCGGTGTCGGGCTTGGATGTGTCGATCTTGATCCAGCACCAGTCCGACCACGGGTAGCCCCACTCGGTCTCGTCGTGTGCGATCGCCCGGTATCCCAACACCTCGCCCTCGGGAAGTCCGGTGGCGGTCACCGCGCGTTCGGAGCCCTCAGGCCAGTAGCCCACGTCGGCGTAGGAGGAGTCGGCGTACTCACGAGGTTCGGTGCCGTTGACCCGCCACTCCACACGCAGCTTGAGCTTCTGGCCGCCCCAGGCGGCGCGCGCGTCGTAGTCGCGGACGGTGGCGCGGAACGTGACGGTGGTGTTGTTGATCAGTCGCGGGTTGTCCTGGTCCGTAGAGCACACTCCGCCAAGGGAGTCGGACATGCTGGAGGTGGCCACCTGGGAGGGCGTGTTGTTGTAGTTGATCACCAGCACGGGCGGCTTACCGTCGATGTCGATGCGCCGCCAGGCGGAGTTCGAGGTTTCGTCGCGTTCCTTCAGGCGCAGGTAGACGTAGGACTCGTCGTTGTCCGCGCCCCACTGATAGGCCTCGGTGGCGTCGAACTCCGTACCGCGGTCGGACGGGCAGGCGGCCCAGCCATCCCTGATGTTCCGTGTGTCGAGCAGAGTCCTCGCGGTGGGTTGGTTGTTCCAGGTCGTCCTGTTCGTGAAGCGGTCCACTCGGTGCAGCTCCACGTAGGAGTTGCTGTTGCAGGTGGAGGCCCACTCCACCTCGACGCGCATCGTGGCCGAGTGGATCGTGGTGGTGTCCTGCTTGATGCGTCCCGGAACGGAGAACTGGAAGAACGCGCGGCGGGTGTACGTGCCGGTGTGGTCGGAGTAGCGGCCCACACCGACATTGTCGATCTTCTTGTTGTGGTTGGCCTGGTCCGGGTAGGCCTTGTCGACATAGGCCCAGTTGAGGCGGCTGGCGCTGACCGAGGGGTCGATGTAGAGCGGGAACTCGGTGTCCTCCCCGGTGAGTAGCCCCTGGTCCGGGATGAGACGGATGGAGTCAACGCCGATCTCGGTCTCGACCAAAGCTGTGCGGGATCCCGTGGTCGGCGCCAGGAGCGGGTTCTCACCGGCAGCCTCGTCCTGGCCGGTGGAGTCCCACATCGCCGGGGCCTGGGCTGTGAAGACGCTCTGGCCGCCCTCGTCACCGATGGCCTCGATGTTGCCGTGTTCGTCGGCGACGACGCTCACCCCGGTGGCGTCCAGGGGGAGTTCGAGTTCGGCCAGTTCCGGGGAGGCGGCGGCCTCGGGGGTGTGCACGACCAGGACCTGGGTGAAGCCCTCCACCCCGGCGGTCAGGACCAGGTCCACGTCCGGCAGCACGTCGGCGTAGGTGGCCTGGTCGCCGTCCAGGGTCGGCGTGGGCAGTTCCGCGACCCAGTCGAGCGCGACGCTGTTCGAGCCGATACCGATCCGGGCCATCGGGGCGTCGCCGCCGCCGGAGAAGGCGATGTCCATGCCCGCCGCCCTGGGTCGGACGAGACCGTCGTCGCCGGCGACCAGGGTGGTGTCCACGTCCACCCAGCCACCCCCGGAACGAACCCGAACGGGGATCGCGGAGACCTCGGCGGTGAAGGTGCCGTCGGGGTTGGCGAAGTGCTGGGTCTTCTCGTCCGTCAGGGACGGGATCTCCACCGGCTCCCCGGTCTGCTCCGCCAGCGCGAGCGCGTCGAACTCCTCGTTCCCGCTCTGCGTGCCTTCGCTGCTGGGCGATGTGGACTCGTCGTCGGCCGCGGCGGGTACCGCGGTCAGGAGTGACAGGGCCAGAGTGGCAGCGGTGGTCACCGCCGCTACCCGGGTCAAGGGGGAGAGCATGGGGGATGCCTGTCTTGTGTTGTCGTGGTGGAACACCGTTCCCCGAGGGACAGGGACACAGTTTCTTCAAACCGGACAGAAAGCTACTAGTCACTCTGATGAGGGCACAAGGCACACGAGAGTTTTATTGTTCGCCCCAACGAAGTCAGACCTCCACTCGAACAGGTTGACATGGGCGCAAACCTCGTTGGCCGGATCCGGCCAACGGGTTCTCGTCCCGAGGACACCGTCCTCGCGGGCACGCTGTCCTTCACCCTGTGGTCGCAGGTGCGAATACTGCTGATTCTCTACAAAGCCGCAGTTCACGGTCTGTTTTTCTGCGGGTTCGAGAGCGAGGGCCGCTACCGGGAAACCGACGTGTCCTCGCCCAGGCCAGCTTTGAGGACAGTGCCCGGCATTCTCGGGAGTACCCGTCCATGTCGCCTACGCAGCCACCGGCACCTCGTGGACGCGCTCGCGACAGTCCTGGAACCAGCCCTGCTTCTCGACGGCGACCGCGTCCAAGGTGGCCGGGGAGAGTTCTCCATGGGTGGGGAAGCTCTCAGTCCGCTTCCGGAGAGTCCTGGACCGAGACGAGTCTCGACCAACGCGGTGGAACGAGGTGTGCCCATCAGACAGGTGAGGGGCAGAGGCGGCCCGAGCAGGGGTTCCCCATCAACAGCGATGGCGAGCTCCCCGTCGGGCAGCGAAGGTCACCGGGAGAAATACCGCTTTCTTCCCGTGGTAGAAAAAATTCCATGCCAGCCAGAAGTAGCATTCCGGGCCACGAGGTCGGGAGTCCCTCGCAGGACCTGCCGCCCGGAGTGCCACAGCCGTGGGACCCCGCCGCGCCCACCTCCTCACCAGCGCCGACGGAGTCAACGGCCCCCGCCAGTTCGGACGGCGCAGCCCAGCGAAGCACCCGTCCCCCGGCGCGCGATTCCCACTTGGACAACGCCAAATTCCTCCTCATCACGCTGGTGGTGGTGGGACACGCCATCGAGCCCCTGCTCGACCAGGGAGCGGCACGGGCGCTGTACTACTGGATCTACTTCTTCCACATGCCCGCGTTCATCCTCGTCAGCGGATATCTGGCGCGCTCGTTCGACGGCTCGCCCGCACGTGTCGAGAAGCTGGTCCTGTCCGTCGCCGTGCCCTATCTGGTCTTCTGGGGCATCCATAAGGGGATCTACACGGTCGAAGGCGGTGAGCTGCCCGAAACGCTGTCCCCACTGGAGCCGACCTGGACCCTGTGGTTCCTGATCGCCCTCTTCGTGTGGCGGCTGAGTGTGCCGGTGTGGCAACGCCTCAAATATCCGGTGCTCATCGCCGTGCTGATCTCGCTTTTCGCCGCATCGGTGGAACTGGGAACGACGATGTCCCTGGGCAGGGTGCTCAGTTTCCTGCCGTTCTTCGTGCTGGGCCTGTGCCTGCGGCGAGAGCACTTCGCGCTTCTGGCGCGCACACGGGTACGCGTCGTCGCGCTCGTGTTCCTGGCCTCGACCGTGCTCCTGGCTGTTCCTCTGGCCGAGCGGTTGGACAAGGACTGGTTGTACTGGGTCCACAGTCTGACCGACCGCGCCATCGATCCGCTGCTCCCGAGTGTCCTCATCCGTCTGGGCCTCATGGGGCTGGCTCTCCTCATGACCGCGGCGTTCTTAGCCCTGGTTCCGCGACGCCGCACGTGGTTCACCGACGCTGGTCGGCACACGATGTACGTGTTCCTCTGGCATTCGGTCGCCTTCATCCTGCTCAAGGCATCGCCCTGGTACGACTCCATCGACGGTGAGAAGGGGCTGGTGGTCACCGTCCTCATAGGGCTGGCGCTCGTCCCGCTGTTGTCCTCGTCGTGGGTTCGGCGCTCCACCCACTGGGTGGTGGAACCGAAGGCCGGACGACTTCTGCGCGAGGACGTTTCCCGGAGCGGCCTCTCCAGCGGTTCCTGACGCGGCTGGAACCGGACCGAGGAGACGAGGCGTCGTGGGGCTCCGGGACAGATCGGCACCACGCGGCTCCCGCGACACATCGGTATCAACCTGACGTAGGAGTCTTGCATCTGCCCGGCAAATCATGAAGGTTTTCTCCTAGGGCAGACCCGGACGCCGCGCGCGGTGACCGCACCGGAGCGCGTCCCTTCCGGCTGCTCGCTGTCCGCACGACAGAAGCCGGAAGGAGCCCACGTTGGCGAAACCGCACCGGAACCGTCCCGCTCATCCGCCCGCCCGGGGGGCGGGCCGCGCCTCCCGAGCCGTCGCCCTCGCGGCGGTGCTCACCGCGTCGCTGCTCCACGCGCCGCACGCGGCGGCCGCACCGGCCGTCCCGGCGACGAACACCTCCGCCGAGCCGTGCGCGGTCGATCCGCAGGCGCCGCCCAAGCGGCAGATGCGCGCCGAGTGGATCTCCTCGGTGGTCAACATCGACTGGCCCAGCGAGCAGGGCCTCTCACCCGAGGCCCAGCGGGCCGAGCTGATCGACCTGTACGACCGGGCGAAGGCCGACGGGCTCAACGCCGTGTTCGTGCAGATCCGGCCGACCGCCGACGCGTTCTGGCCCTCCCCGCACGAGCCCTGGTCGGAGTGGCTCACCGGCACGCAGGGCACCGACCCCGGCTACGACCCGCTGGCGTTCGCGGTCGAGGAGGCGCACGCCCGCAACCTGGAGTTCCACGGCTGGTTCAACCCCTACCGGGTGGCCATGCACGACGACCCCTCGCGCCTGGTGGCCGACCACCCGGCGCGGGTCAACCCGGACTGGGTGTTCGCCTACGGCGGCAAGCTCTACTACGACCCGGGCATCCCCGAGGTGCGCGCGTTCGTCGTCGAGGCGATGATGCACGCGGTCGAGAACTACGACCTGGACGGCGTCCACTTCGACGACTACTTCTACCCCTACCCGGTGGCGGGCGAGACCGTGCCCGACCAGGACACGTTCGCCGAGTACGGCGGAGAGTTCGGCGACATCGGGGACTGGCGGCGCGACAACGTCAACCGCATGGTCCAGGAGATGGACGAGGCGGTGCACGCCGCCAAGCCGCACGTGAAGTTCGGCATCAGCCCGTTCGGGATCTGGCGCAACGACACCAGCGACCCGAACGGCTCCGACACCGGCGGGTTCGAGTCCTACAGCCAGATCTACGCCGACAGCCGCAGGTGGGTGCGCGAGGGCTGGGTGGACTACATCAACCCGCAGGTCTACTGGGAGATCGGCCTGCCCGTGGCCGACTACGCGGTGCTCGTCCCCTGGTGGGAGCAGGTCACCGAGGGCACCGACGTACACCTCTACATCGGCCAGGCCGCCTACAAGGTCGGCAACGCGGGCGCCTGGTCCGACCCGGACGAACTCTCCCGGCACCTGGACCTGAACCGCGAGTACCCGGGCGTGGACGGGGACGTCTACTTCAGCGCGAACTCGCTGCGCACCAACGCCAGGGACGCCATGGACGTCGTGGTCGAACAGCACTACGCCAACCCCGCCCTGATCCCGGTCAAGGAGGACCTGGGCGGGGCCGCTCCCGCACCGCCGGTGGTCACCGCCGCCGCCCGGGCCGACGGCGGCACCGAGCTGACCATCCGCCCCGGACGCGGCGGCAGGCCCGCCTACTACGCGGTCTACGCGCTGGAGGGCGCGCCCGGACGGCAGGAGGTCCCCTGCGACGTGCAGGACCCGCGCGCCATGGTCGGTACGGTGCGCGCGGCCGAGGACGGTGGCGAGACGGTCTTCACCGCGCCCGGCGGCGGTGACGTGACCTACTACGTGACCGCCCTGGACCGGCTGCACCACGAGAGCACGACGAGCAACCCGAGGCACGTGCCCCGCGGCCGTCCCCCTTCGGACCTCGAACCCCGACCATCACCCGCGCACGCCTCGAACCGCGACCCCTCCTCCGCCCGGGGGACGGACAGCACCCCCGCGGCGCCCCCGCGGACCGGCGCTGCCGCGGTCTCCTCCCCCGTTTCCGTCTCCGCACACCACCGTCCCCGCTCCGGACCCGCGCCCGCGCCGCCGCGGTCCGCACCGTGGTCGGTCCGTGACACCACGGCGACGGACCGGCGAAGAACGCGCCAACTCCCCCGCCAGGACCTGGCCACGGCGCGCACCGCTGGGCCAGACTCGCCGGGACCGTTCGCTCCCCCGCTAAGGACCGCAGAGGATGACCCTCCCTCCACGCTCCCCCCGTCTCCTATCTCCGATGCTCGCCCTCGCCGTCGGCGCCGCCCTGCTCTCCCCCGCACCGGCGGCCTCCGCGTCGCCGCTCCCGGCCGAGACGGCCCGGGCCGTGGCCTCGCCCGTCGACCACGTGGACCCGTTCATCGGCTCCACGAACGGCGGCAACACCTACCCCGGTGCGGTCCGGCCGTTCGGGATGATCTCCTGGAGCCCGACCACCACCCGCGGGGACCAGACCGACACCGGCGCGGCCAACGGCTACTCCTACGACGTCACGCGGGTGCGGGGCTTCGCCCTGACCCACGTCAACGGCGCCGGGTGCCACCCCGGTGCCGCCGGTGACGTGCCGATCATGCCGGTCACCGTGCCCGTGGAGAGTTCGCCCAGCGCCGACACCCGCGACGAGGTGTACGCGAGCGACTTCGGCCACGCCGACGAGTCCGCCTCCCCCGGCCGCTACACGGTGACCCTGGAGAACGGGGTGCGCACGGACCTGAGCGTCACCGACCGGGCCGGTGCCGGGGAGTTCGACTTCCCCGAGGACACCCCCGCCAGCCTGCTCTTCCGCACCTCCAACTCGCTCAACGGCAGTGAGGACGCCGACATCCGCATCGACGCGGAGGCCCGCACGGTGAGCGGTTCGGTGCTCACCGGCGCCTTCTGCGGACAGCGCGCCAACGGCGGCGAGAACAACCGGAACTCCTACTACCGGCTGCACTTCACCGCGCACTTCGACACCCCCTTCACCGAGGTGGGCACGTGGGAGGACGGCGAGCTGAAGCCGGGGGCCACCACCGCCTCCGGGGGTGAGGGCTACGTCCGCGACCAGCGGCGGGGCCGAGGCTCGGGCGGCTACGTCTCCTTCCCCGAGGGCTCCGACGTGGGCGTGCGCGTGGGCATCTCCTACGTCAGCGCGGAGAACGCCGAGGCCAACCTCGCCGCCGAGATCGCCCCCGGGCAGAGCGTGGACGCGGTGGCCGCGTCGGCGCGCGAGGCCTGGAACCGGCGCCTGCGCGCGATCAGGGTCGGCGGCGGCACCGACGACCAGCGCACCGCCTTCTACACGGCGCTGTACCACTCCCTGCTCCAGCCCAACCTGGTGAGCGACGTCGACGGCCGCTACCCGGGCATGGACGGCGAGGCGCACCGCGTGGCGGACGGACAGGACGCCCAGTACACGAACTTCTCCGGCTGGGACCAGTACCGCGCGCAGGTCCAGCTGCTCGCGCTGCTGGAGCCCGGGGTGGCCGGGGACTTCGCGCAGTCCCTGCTCAACTTCTCCGAGCAGAACGGGGGCGTGTGGGACCGCTGGGTGCACATCAACGGGCCCACGCACGTGATGACGGGCGACCCCTCGGCCGCGACGCTGGCGACGTTCGCCGCGATGGGCGTGGACGGTTTCGACGCCGAGGCCGCCTACGCGTCCCTGCGGGCCCAGGCCACCGAGCCGCACCCCGACGGCCTGTCCGACGCCGGGTGCCCGGGCCAGTGCGAGGGCCAGCGCCCGAACCTGGAGCGCTACCTCGAACTCCACTACGCGCCGCAGGACGACTGCCACTGCTGGGGCGGGGCCGCGGAGACGCTGGAGGCCTCCGTGGCCGACAACGCGCTCGCCCAGTGGGCGGAGCGTCTGGGGCGCGGGGACGACGCCGCGATGTTCGCCGAGCGCGGCGGGTACTGGCGCAACGTCTACAACCCGGAGGCCACACCGGAGGCGGGCTACGCGCAGGCGCGCGACGCCGACGGGTCCTGGGTGACGCCCTTCGACCCCGGGCGCGACACCGGGTTCGCGCAGGGCACGAGCGCGACCTACACGTGGATGGTGCCGCACGACGTCGGCGGCCTGGCCGAGGCGATGGGCGGCCGGGAGACCGCGGCCGAGCGCCTGGACGGATTCTTCCGCACGCCCGACGGCGCGTGGTCGGTGGGTGGCGGCGATCCGCTGCGCTACGACCCCACCAACGAGCCGGGCATCCACGCTCCGTGGATGTACAACGCGCTCGGGCAGCCCTGGAAGACCCAGGAGACGGTGCGCGAGATCGTGGACACCCAGTACGGGACGGGGCCGGGCGGCCTGCCCGGCAACGACGACCTGGGCACGATGTCGGCCTGGTACGTGTTCTCGGCCCTGGGTCTGTTCCCGCAGGCGCCGGGGCGCGGCGAGCTTCTGCTGTCGGCTCCGGTGTTCTCCTACGCCAGGATCGCGCCGAGCGGGCGCGAGCCGATCACCGTGGTCGCCCCGAACGCCGGGCCGGACACGCCCTACATCGGTTCGGTGCGCCTGGACGGGCGGGAGCACACGCGCTCCTGGCTGCCGGAGTCCTTCCTCAGCGAGGGCGGGCGGGTCACGCACGTGCTGGTCGGCGAGCCCAACACGGAGTGGGCGACCGCTCCGGAGGACCTGCCGGTCGACCACTGAGGACGCGGGCGTGCGCCGCGCTCTCAAGTGCGGCGC
>NZ_QPFC01000348.1:0-2365 GCF_003427465.1 Nocardiopsis sp. TNDT3
CCGCCGCGGTCCTCGCCGGACGGTACGGCCGCGGGGCCGGAGCGCAGGCCGGCGGCCGGGCGCGCGGACCGCGCCGACCCGTCCCGGTGCGCGGACCGTGCCGGGACGGGCGGCCCGCGCACCGGGAGCGGCGGCGGGAGGACCGGGGAAGAGGACACGCAAGGGGAGGGGAAGCGTCATGGCGCGACAGGACGCGGACGCGGCGGGCGACGTGCTCACCGCGGAGGAGGTCGGCGCCCCGTTGGGGGAGCGGGCCACCCTCGTGCAGTTCTCCACCGCCTTCTGCCAGCCCTGCCGGGCCACCCGGCGCGTCCTCGACGAGGTCGCGGGCATGGTCGGCGGCGTCGCGCACGTGGAGGTGGACGCCGAGTCCCGTCTCGACCTCGTCCGCCGCCTGGACGTCACGGGCACCCCCACCGTCCTGGTCCTGGACGCCTCCGGCCGCGTGGTGCGCCGGGCGGCGGGCCAGCCCCGCAAGGCGGACGTGATCGCCGCGATCGGCGCTGCCGTCCTCTGAACGGCCTCCCCGGGGACGCCGCACCGACGCGGACGACATCTCTGTGATCCAGGCCACCAGTGACAAACGCGTAACGGGGCCTGTAGCGTCTCCGGTGTGACCTCTTTGACGAGCGCGTATCTGACGAAGCGACGGGCAGTGGACTTCTGCCGCGTCGCCACCGCGCTCTGTCTGTGTCCCTAGGGCGGACGGGCCCCGGAGCCCACGCCCCCTCCGTGCGACTGGTTCTCCTCTTCCGTGTACGCATCTGGGGACAGCACACATGCGGGTCGACCCTCACGGGCAGCGCCTCGCGCCTGCCCTGACCACTTCCGTACCAGCCGGAGCCCCGGCAGCCGCCGACCTTCGCGTCCTCGGCCGCCGTCCTCCGTCCTGCGCGGGCGCGGTGGTCGGGAGGGTCCGGCAACCGCTCCGCAGCCCGCTGTCCGCGTTCCCCGTACGCCCGGGGTCCGGCGTGCCCCGACCCGTGGGAGCACGTCCGGCGGCCCCGGCCCGTGCCGGAACCGGGAGCCCCGCACCACTCCGCAGACTTTCCACATCCCCCGCTCCCGGGACGGCAGCCCCCGGGAGCACCGACCCGCACACGCGACACCGCACAAGAAACACAGGAGGTTCCCCATGAGCCGCTCCGACGTCCTCGTGGACGCCGACTGGGTGGAGGCTCACCTGGACGACGCCGACGTGGTCCTGGTCGAGGTCGACGAGGACACGTCCGCGTACGACAAGGGCCACATCCCCGGCGCCGTCAAGATCGACTGGAAGACGGACCTCCAGGACCCGGTCCGCCGCGACTTCGTGGACCGCACCGGTTTCGAGAAGCTGCTGTCCGCCAAGGGCATCGGCAACGACGACCAGGTCATCCTGTACGGCGGCAACAACAACTGGTTCGCCGCCTACGCGTACTGGTACTTCAAGCTCTACGGCCACACCAACGTCCGCCTGCTGGACGGCGGCCGCAAGAAGTGGGAGCTCGACTCCCGCGAGCTCGTCAAGGAGGTCCCCGAGCGGGCCGCCACCCAGTACACCGCCCAGGAGCAGGACGCCTCGATCCGCGCCTTCCGCGACGAGGTCGTGCAGGCCATCGGCACCAAGGACCTGGTCGACGTGCGCTCGCCCGACGAGTTCACCGGCAAGCTGCTCGCTCCCGCGCACCTGCCGCAGGAGACCTCGCAGCGCCCGGGCCACATCCCGACCGCGCGCAACATCCCGTGGGCCAAGACGGCCAACGAGGACGGCACCTTCAAGACCGCCGACGAGCTGCGCGAGCTCTACACCGGCGCGGGCGTGGACCTGGACAAGGACATCATCGCCTACTGCCGGATCGGCGAGCGCTCCTCGCACACCTGGTTCGCCCTGCACGAGATCCTGGGCCTGGAGAACGTCAAGAACTACGACGGCTCGTGGACCGAGTACGGCTCCCTCGTGGGCGTCCCGGTCGAGCTGGGGGAGGCCGAGGCCAAGTGAGCGACAGCTGCGGAGCGCCGGTCGGCGGGGTCGCCCTCGCCGACGTCGACGCCGGGAACCAGGCGGTCATCCAGGGCACGGTCACCCGTGACGGACAGCCGCTGAGCGGGGCCTACGCCCGCCTGCTGAACGACTCCGACGACTTCGTCGGAGAGGTGGCCACCGGCGAGGAGGGCACGTTCCGCTTCTTCGCCGCCGACGGCTCCTGGAAGGTGCGCGTCCTCGCCTCGAAGGGCTTCACCGGCGAGTACGCGGTGCAGGCCGAGGTGGGCAAGGTCATCGACCTCCAGGTGCAGGCCTAGACGGCCGGGCGACCTCAGGCGTACGGGGCGCCGGTGCCGACGGGAGACCGTCCGGCACCGGCGCCCCGCGCCGTTGCGGACC
>NZ_QPFC01000349.1:0-1026 GCF_003427465.1 Nocardiopsis sp. TNDT3
GCCTGCTTGCGCAGGGTGTCGGCCTGCTTCTCGGCGTTGGCCAGCTCGCGCCTGCGGCGGCGCTCGTCGGCCTCGCGCTGCTCCAGGTACAGCTTCCAGCCCATGTTGTAGACGTCGATGACGCTGCGGTTGGCGTCGAGGTAGAACACCTTGTTCACCACGTGCTCGACCAGTTCCACGTCGTGGCTGATCACGATGAGCCCGCCCTGGTGGGACTTGAGGAAGTCGCGCAGCCAGGCGATGGAGTCGGCGTCCAGGTGGTTGGTGGGCTCGTCCAGGAGCAGGGTGTCGGCCCCGCTGAACAGGATGCGCGCCAGCTCGATCCGGCGGCGCTGACCGCCCGAGAGCGTGTGCAGCGGCTGGCCGAGCACCTTGTCCGGCAGACCCAGGCTGGAGGAGATGGCGGCGGCCTCGGACTCGGCGGAGTAGCCGCCCAGCACGTGCAGCCGCTCCTCCCAGCGCGAGTAGGCGCGCACGCCCTTGTTACGGGTCTTGGTGTCGGTGCTGGCCATCTTCTTCTCGGCCTCGCGCATCCCGCGCAGGGCCTCGTCGATGCCGCGCGCCGACAGGATCCGGTCCCTGGCGATCACGTCCAGGTCGCCGGTGCGCGGGTCCTGGGGCAGGTAGCCGATGCTGCCGGAGGAGGTGACCGTGCCGCCGGTGGGCAGGCCCTCGCCCGCCAGCACCTTGGTCATGGTGGTCTTGCCCGCACCGTTGCGGCCGACCAGTCCGATCCGGTCCCCGGCGGCGACGCGGAAGGTGGTCGGCTCCAACAGGAGTCGAGGACCGACGCGCAGTTCGAGGTCGGTGGCGATCAGCATGGTGGGGCTTCCTACGGGGTGGTGGGACGTTCGGGTGCGACCGGTGTGGCTGGTCGGGGCGGCCGGGCACGCGTGTGCGCCGCGGGGAGACATGATCTCCCTCGCGCGGCGGCGGGAGGGGCGGCTCGGGGCCTACCGACCCAGACTAACGGCACCGGCAGGGGGCGGCGCGAGGATGTGACCGGAACGCGGGCGCCCCCCCCCC
>NZ_QPFC01000034.1:0-3663 GCF_003427465.1 Nocardiopsis sp. TNDT3
GCGCACGGGCACGGCTCAGCCCCCGTGGACGGCGGCGAGGAAGTCCAGCAGGGCCGCGTTGACCTCCTCGGGGCGCTCCTGCTGGGTCCAGTGGCCGCAACCGGGCAGGGTGACGCCGGCGTGCAGCCCCGGTGCGACCAGCGACAGGTTCTCCAGGAGTTCGGGAACGCCGCGCATGGCCCTGACCAGGTCCTTGTCACCGCCCACGTACAGCGCGGGCACGTCGATGACGCGCCCCTGGAAGGGCGACATGAGCCCCTGGTTGCGGTCGATGTTGCGGTACCAGTTGAGCGGACCGGTGAAGGCGTCGGGGTCGGAGTAGTCGGCCGTGAAAGCGGCCAGGTCCTCCTCGGTGAGCCAGGAGGGCAGCTCCTCCGGTTCGGGCAGGGAGCCCAGCGCGCTCTCGCCCTCGGGCACGATCCACAGCCGGGGCTGGTCGAAGGGGGCGTCGCCGGAGGCCCCGACCAGGAGGCGGCGCAGGGTCGAGGCGGGGTCGGCGGCCAACTCGGCGTCGGCGACGCCCGGCTCCTGGAAGTAGGCCTGGTAGAAGCCGTCGCCGTAGACGGCGCGGGAGGACGAGACCGACGGCATCATGGCGGGCGGAACGGGCGGAACGCTCAGGCCCGCCACGCCGCGGACCAGGTCGGGGCGCATCATGGCGGTGGCCCAGGCCACCGGCGCCCCCCAGTCGTGGCCGACCACGACCGCGCTCTCCTCCCCCAGCGCGGAGACGAGGGCGACGACGTCGCCGACCAGGTGGGGCAGGGTGTAGGCGTCCACCGCCTCGGGCCGGTCGCTTCGGGCGTAACCGCGCTGGTCGGGGGCGGCCACGCGGTACCCGGCCCCGGCCAGCGGGGCGAACTGGTGGCGCCAGGAGTACCAGCTCTCGGGGAAGCCGTGCAGGAGCAGGACGAGCGGTCCGCTGCCCTGCTCGGCGACGTGCAGACGGATTCCGTTGACCTCGACGTCCCTGTGTTCCACGTTCATGGCGTACGCGCTCCTCGTCGCTGAGGGGTGGGGGCACAGTCACGCTATACCGCCGGGTCCGGCTCCTCCAGGCTCCCTCGGGGGCGGGAGCCGGCCGTGTCCCCGGCGGGAACACCCTCCCCACCTGCGCCGCTTGAGGTGGAGCGCGCTCCAGTACCTAGGCTCCGGTCCATGACCACACCACAGCGAAGGATCGGCTCGGGCTTCGGCGGGCGCAGCACCGCGCGCGAGGTCCTGGACGGAATCGACCTGACCGGACGGCTGGCCGTCGTCACCGGCGGGTACTCGGGCATCGGGCTGGAGACCACCCGGGCCCTGGCGGAGGCGGGCGCCCGCGTCGTCGTGCCCGCGCGGCGGCCCGAGGCGGCGGCCGAGGCCCTGGCCGGGGTCGAGGGCGTGGAGGTCGACGGCCTGGAGCTGTCCGACCAGGGCGACGTGCGCGCCTTCGCCGAACGCTTCCTCAGGACGGGGCGCGCGATCGACGTCCTCGTCAACAACGCCGGGGTGATGGCCTGCCCCCAGGCCGTCGCCGGACCCGGCTGGGAGTACCAGTTCGCCACCAACCACCTGGGGCACTTCACCCTGGTCAACCGGCTCTGGCCGGCCCTGGCCGAGGGCGGGGCGCGGGTGGTCTCGGTGTCCTCCGGCGCGCACCAGGCCTCACCGATCCGCTGGGAGGACCCGTGGTTCGCCCAGGGCTACGACCGGTGGCTGGCCTACGGGCAGTCCAAGACCGCCAACGCCCTGTTCGCCCTCCACCTGGACCGGCTGGGAGAACCCCTCGGGGTGCGGGCCTTCTCCCTGCACCCGGGCGCGATCCTCACCCCCTTGCAGCGGCACATGACGCGGCGGGAGATGGTCGACGCGGGGTGGGTCGACGGGAACGGTGAGCTGATCGACCCCCGGTTCAAGACGCCGGAGCAGGGCGCGGCCACCCAGGTGTGGGCGGCCACCTCGCCGCGGCTGGCCGGGATGGGCGGGGTGTACTGCGAGGACTGCGACGTGGCCGTGCCCGCCGGAACCGAGCCCGGCGTGGAGGGCGTGCGCGACCACGCGGCCGATCCCGCGCAGGCCGAGCGCCTGTGGGCGTTCTCCGCCGAGCTGACCGGGGAGGACGCCCTCGCCTGAGCGGCGGCCGGTCGCGGCCCGTGCCGCCGTCCGCGGGGACCGCGCCCCGTGGACGGCGGCACGGAATGATCACCGAAGTCCCGCAATCGACATACCTCCCATACAAGGAATTCCACCCGGAGAACTCGTGATATTCCATCCAGCGGTTCCCGTGGTCAGACCCCTCGCGTCACGCCGGCAACACTTCCTGCCGCCCCCTACCGTTGCGGCGTGAAGCGCGCCGGGAGCTCGAACAGTCCGCGCATCCACAGCGACGGCCGCCACTCCAGCCGCTCCGAAGGCACCGCCAGCCGCACGTCCGGCAGCCGGTCCAGCAGGCTCTCCACCGCCGTGCGGGCGATCGTCTCCGCGATCTCCGGTGCCGGGAAGGGGCACCCGTGCTCGCCGTGGCCGAAGGACATCTGCGCGCGGTTGCCGCTGTGGACGTCGGGGAGCCCCGCGTGCAGGCGGGGGTCGGCGTTGGCCGCCGACAGTCCCAGCACCAGCATGTCGCCGCGTCGGATGCCGCGCCCGCCCAGCTCACAGGCCTGCACGGCCCACCGGCCGATGAAGTTCTGCGTGGGGGTGTCCTTCCACAGCACCTCGTTGAGGGCCTCGCCCGCGCTGCCGCGCCCGCCCTGGAGGGTGAGCGAGAACTGGTCGTCGGTGAGCATCAGGAGCAGGGTGTTGCCGATCCAGTCGCCGGTGGGCGCCTGGGCCGCGGCGAGGACCACCAGCAGGTCGATGACCGCCTCGGCGTCGCTCAGGCCCGCCGGGTGCAGCAGCAGCCGCGAGGGCACGTCGTCGCGCGGCGCGGCGCGGCGGTCGGCGACCAGGGCGTCCAGGCGGGCGTGCAGGCGCCGGTGGGCGCCGCCCGCGTCGGCGGCGACGTCGAGCGAGAGCACGACGTCGCGCACCAGCGCCGGGACCTCCGCCTCCGGCAGGCCGTAGAGCCGGGCGACCACCATCGCGGGGATGCGGTGCGCGTACTGGGAGACCAGGTCGGCCTCGCCCTCCGCGCGGAAGGCGTCGACGAGGCCGTCGGCGGCCCGCTGGCACAGGGTCCTGAGGTCGGCGCGGTCCACGGCGTCCAGGGCGTCGCCGATCGCGCCCGCGCGCCGCTGGTGTTCGGCCCCCTCGGCGAACATGACCGAGGGCGTCCACATCACGTAGGGCAGGAGCGGCCAGTCCCGGCCGACGCGGTCCCACTGGTTCCAGCGGCGGCAGTCGCGGGCGAACCACTCGGGTCTGCTGGTGACGTGGTGCAGCTCCCGGTAGCCCATGACGAACCACGCCGGAACGTCGCCGTCGAGCAGCACGGGCGCGACCGGGCCGTAGCGTCCGCGCAGCTCCTCGTAGAGCCCGGCCGGGTCGCGGGCGATGTCGGGGCCGTACAGGCGGGCGGCGCCCGCGTGGTCCGGGGAGGGGGGCGGCGGGCCGCTGCTGGCCGGTGCCGCGGCCTCCGGACCCGGGCTGTGGTTCACGTCGTCTCCTCCTGGGGCGGCGCGGGTGCGGACGCGGAGCCGGACATCGGCGCCGGTGCGGACTCCCGCCCTGACCCGGGCGCGA